>VFZQ01000037.1 GCA_016871135.1 Acidobacteriota bacterium
TCCACCCCCCTCGACTTCGCGTCCGCGGGAGCGTTCTTCCACATCACCGGCATCGATAACGAGATTCTTACAATCGCCGGCGTTCCCGCCGCCGAATTCTTGGTGCATCCCATGTACACGACCGCCGGCGGCGGCACAGGCGGCGCGGGCGGCGGAATGATAACCGGCGCAATCACCGTTCCCGCGGGTACGATCAGTATCTTCAGCGTCATCACCGACACCAATGGCTTCGCGATCTCTACCCCGGAACCGTCGACTGCGGCGATGATCGCCCTCGCCGCCGCCGTCTCATTCCTTCGTAGACGCCGCTGATCGCACGGCCCCCCGCTAACGAATCACTCGTGACCGGTGTCGGTGGATCCCGCCTGGACAACTTGACAGCTATCGTATAATAACAGTAGAAATGTGTTGATAATAAAAACACAATTATAAACTGCTTTTCGACACCGTCACTGCCAGGCATAATAGAATCAACAACATCCAGGACCCTAGGGTCCCAGACAGGGTCCCGGGAAGGTCCTGTAAAGTCTTTGAAAATGAATTAAATCCGGACCAGCTCACCGGTTTCTGGACGGGGTCAGGCCGTGACGGGCCAGTATGGTCCGCCCCGCCTCCGACTGAAGAAAGTCCAGAAATTTTTGCGCTGCCTCCGCGTTTTTGGCCGACTTGGTTACTGCGGCCGCTTGCCGCAATTCGGCGCCGTCTAACAGGACGCCGCCCCTGTCGTGCACAAGGCTCCAGGAAGTCAAAACCGCGTCAACATTGCCGGTCTCGGCATACTGCATCGCCTGCCGGACCGATTCCGCGAATACGATTCTGGACGACAACGCCGCCCACAACCCGGCCTTGTCCAATATTTCCCGCGCCGCCCGGCCGTAGGGCGCATGCGCCGGATTAGCGATCGCGATCCGTTTGGCGCGCCGCAAGTCTTCTAATCGCTTGAATCCACCCGACTTCGACCACAGCGCCACCCGGCCCAGGGCATAAACGCGCACCGTCTCGGCCCGGAAGTTGGGTGATCCGTTGATAAGCCCATCATCGGCCGACAAAAAAATATCGAAGGGCGCTCCGTTCTCGATCTGGCGCGCCAGTTGCCCGGACGACCCAATCGAAAATCTAAGCTTAACTGATTGACTGGATTGAAGTTCCGATACAAGCGGCGCCAGGTCAGAGGCCGCCGCCACCAGTACGTCCTGGGCAAAAATCTGAGTGCCAGACACTAAACACAGTGTTGACAAACAGACACTCACATTCAATAATGGATTAGTGCCCCGCCACCAGGGGTACGACAGTTTGCGGGAGGCAGAAAGTAATCGTATGAGCAAAATTATCGGCATTGACCTGGGTACAACGAACTCCGTGGTCTCGGTGATGGAAAGCGGCAATCCCGTCGTGATTGCCAATCAGGAAGGCGGACGGACCACTCCGTCGGTTGCGGCATTCGCGAAGAACGGCGACCGCCTGGTCGGCCAGGTCGCAAAGCGGCAGGCCGTGACCAATCCCGAGAATACCATCTACTCGATCAAGCGGTTCATGGGCCGGCGCTTCAACGAAGTCGGCGACGAAATGAAGCTGGTGCCTTACAAGGTATTGCCCGGCGACAACGGCGACGCACGCGTCGAGATCCAGGGCAAGAAGTACGCGCCGCCGGAAATCTCGTCGATGGTACTGACCAAGCTGAAGGAAGCCGCCGAAGCGCACCTCGGCGAAAAGGTCACCAAGGCCGTCATCACGGTTCCGGCCTACTTCAACGACGCGCAACGGCAGGCCACCAAGGATGCCGGCCAGATCGCGGGCCTCGAAGTGATGCGCATCATCAATGAGCCGACCGCGGCCGCTCTGGCCTATGGTCTCGACAAGAAGAAGGACGAAACCATCGCGGTCTTCGACTTTGGCGGCGGTACGTTCGACGTCTCGATCCTCGAAGTCGGCGACGGCGTGGTTGAAGTGAAGGCCACCGACGGCGACACGCACCTGGGCGGCGACAACATCGACGATCGCTTGATGGAGTGGATCATCGCCGAGTTCAAGAAGGAAAACGGCATCGATCTGTCCAACGACAACATGGCGAAACAGCGGCTCAAGGAAGCCGCCGAAAAGGCCAAGATCGAACTGTCGACCTTGCTTGAGACCGAAGTCAACCTGCCGTTCATCACGGCCGATGCCTCGGGTCCGAAGCACTTGGTCATGAAGCTCACGCGCACGCGTTTTGAGCAGATGATCGACGATATCCTCCAGCGCGCGCTCGAACCCTGCAAGCGGGCGATGTCGAACTCCAAGTTGACTCCCTCGCAAATCGACGAGGTCGTTCTGGTCGGCGGCTCGACGCGTATTCCGAAGGTGCAGCAACTGGTCCGCGAGTTGTTCGGCAAAGAGCCGAACCGCTCGGTCAACCCCGACGAAGTCGTCGCGGTCGGCGCCGCCGTACAGGGCGGCGTGCTCGGCGGCGAAGTCAAGGACGTGCTCCTGCTCGACGTCACTCCGCTTTCGCTCGGTATCGAAACGCTTGGCGGTGTGTTCACCAAGATGATCGAGTCGAACACCACCATCCCGACGCGCCGCAGCGAGATCTACTCGACCGCCTCCGACAGCCAGCCTTCGGTTGAAATCAAGGTCTTCCAGGGCGAACGCGCCATGGCCGCCGACAACCGGCTGCTCGGCGTATTCCAACTGACCAACATCCCGCCCGCGCCGCGCGGCGTACCGCAAATCGAGGTGACCTTCGATATCGACGCCAACGGCATCTTGAACGTCACGGCCAAGGATAAGGCCACCAACAACGAACAGAAGATCACCATCACGTCGTCGTCGGGCCTGAGCAAGGACGAGATCGACAAGATGGCCCGCGAAGCCAAGGAAAACGCTTCCGCCGATCAGAAGCGCAAGGACCAGGTCGAAGGCCGCAACCGCATCGACGGCTTGATCTACAGCGTCGAAAAGACGTTGAAAGATCATCGCGACAAGGTCAGCGCCGACGAAGCCAAGAACGTGGAAGAGGCGCTCGAAGCCGCCAAGAAAGCGCGCGACGAGGGCTCGGTCGAAGGCATGAATGCCGCCACCGACAAACTCACCGCCGCCAGCCACAAACTGGCCGAGGTCATGTACAAGGCTTCGCAAGCGGCTCCGGCCGCGGAAGCCAACGGCGCCGCACCTCCTCCTCCGGGCGCGGAAGCGAAAAAGGACGATGTGGTCGACGCCGAGTTCGTCGACGTGGACGACAAGGGCAAGAAATAACGGCCCTCTTTTATGGCGCAGCGAACCGACTACTACGGCGTGCTTGGCGTGGGCCGCGAGGCCTCGGCGGAAGACATCCGCAAGGCCTACCGGCGGCTCGCGCGTAAGTATCATCCGGACCTGAATCCGGGTGATAAGGCCGCCGAAGACAAGTTCAAAGCGGTCTCGGAAGCCAACGAGATTTTGGGCGACGAGAAGAAGCGCAAGATGTACGACCAGGTCGGATATTACTCCGAGTCCGGCATGCCGAACGGCGAAAACCCGTTCGGCCAGGGCGGACCGGGAATGGGATTCGGCGGCTTCGACTTTTCGGACTTCCTCAATCAACAGCAACACGGCGGCGGTGGGCGGCGACGCAACACCCCGCCGCCCAATCAAGGCGGGTTCGGCAACATCTTCAGCCAGTTCTTCGGCGGCCAGCAGCAACGGCCCGAAGCGCAGGGCCCGGAGAAAGGCGCTGATCTCGAGTACACGCTCTCGATCGACTTCTGGCAGTCGATCCGGGGCACCCAGGTGCGCATGAACATCTCGCGCCAGGATCTGTGTTCCAACTGCGGTGGGTCCGGTTCCGCCGGCGCCGCCGCCACGACTTGCACCGAATGCAACGGGTCGGGCAACGTGACGCAAATGGCCGGGGCGATGCGCTTCACGCTGAGTTGTCCGCGCTGTAGCGGGTCCGGCAAGATGCGCAACCCGTGCCCGGTCTGCCGCGGCGATGGCCGGCTGGCGAAGATGGACTTCGTCGATGTCCGCATCCCGCAGGGCGTGGCCTCCGGCGCGCGGCTCCGCGTCGCCGGCAAGGGCAACGCCGGCACGATGGGCGCGCCGGCCGGGGATCTCTACATCACGGTCCGCGTCGAGGAGCATTCGTTCTTTCGCCGTGAGGGCGACAACATCGAAATCACGGTGCCGATCACTGTGCCCGAAGCCGCTCTCGGCGCCAAGATCGAAGTGCCGACCATCGATGGCCGCGCGCTTCTCAAGGTGCCGATGGGCACCTCCAGCGGCCAGAAATTCCGGCTGCGAGAGAAGGGCGTGTCGAACGCGCGCAAGGAAACCCGCGGCGATCAGATCGTCGAAATCGTCGTCCAACCTCCCAAGGCCAACGACGAACGGACTCGCGAACTGCTCCGCGAACTGGCCGAGCTTCATCCGGAAGATCCTCGCGCCGAACTCTGGAGCAAGGTATAGTTTCGTTTTATGGCCACGAAGCGATCCAAAGGCGCCTACATGATTTCCTCGGTGGCGATCCAGTACGAGGTGCACCCGCAAACGTTGCGGCTCTACGAACGGGAAGGACTGCTAAAACCGAGCCGCAGCGACGGAAACACCCGGCTTTACACCGACGAGGATCTCGAACGGCTCGAAGTCATTCTTAAGCTCACGCGCGAGCTGGGCGTCAATCTCGCCGGCGTCGAGATCATCCTGAACATGCGCGAAAAAATGGAAGAGATGCAGCGGCAGATCGAACAGTTCGTCGCCTCGCTCAACCAGGAACTGGCGCAGCACACGCGGCCCGCCGCGCCCGCGAAAAATCAGTCGCTGGTGCCCGTGGTGAAGGGCGCGGCCATCGCGCCGGTCGCGGTGAAAACGCGCCGCCGAAAGGCCTGACGCGCTACCGCACCCACTCTTTCAGGCGGGGCAGGATGACATCTTGTGTGTAGCGGTCGTGCTGGCGAAGAGCGTCCATGCCCTCGTTCAAGCGCATGCGCTTGACGATGGCCCGGATCTGCGCCTCGCCCGCTTTGCCCCAGGCTTCACGCTCGGCCGCCGTCGCGGGCAGTTTGCCCGATCCGCCGTGGGCCAGCACATCGTTGATCCAGGATCCGAGATAGAAGCTGCCCGAGAACCCGAGCTTGCCGAGTTTGGCCAGGCCTTCGTTGGCCGGGATCGCGGCGTGCGGAGTCTCGCCGTACTCGCCCTGCAGCGCAAGATCGTCGATGCGCCCGGTAATCCAATGCGCGCCGTAGAGGAACTTATCGCGCTCGGCGGGCACGACCTTGATCTTCGGCAGATACTCGTCCATGTTGATGTAGAGCAGCGGCACGCGAGTCTCGTCGAAGAACTCGCGGACCATCGCGCCGGCCGTCAGCGCGGCCGGGCCGTGACTCATCGAGATGTAGACCTGGCGGCGAAATCCCTGGCGCAGCAACGAGTGCGCCGTCTCTTTCAAAAACGCGGAACCGGAGCCGATCTTGAATCCGATCGTCGACGGCGCGGGTAAAGTCGTTCCGGGGTAGGACCAGGCGAGGCCCGGCATGAATAGACCTCCGGTTTCCTCGGCCATCGCGGTGGCCAAGCCCAGCGCGTACACGTAGTCGCGATCGCTCGGTTGAATGCCGTTGGTTTCGACGGCGCCAACTGGGACAAAGATCACATCCGATTTCTTCAGTTGCTCGGCCACCTGCAAATGGCTAAGCCGGGTGAGGTCGCGCGTGTGCAGCTTGCGGACTTGACCGCTCAGCGTTAGCGCGGCGAGAATTACGAAACCGATTCGCGTAAGCATGGCTTTGTAGTCCACCGATAATATCGCAATCTTCCGAAGCGCGGGCGCGTTACGTTCTTAGGCGCCGAACTGGCGCAAATGATGATCCAAGTGCCGGTGCATCAACGCACCCCAGTGGGCGCCGGTCAACTCGCCGAACGCCGCGTGCGGCGCGAATTTCTGTCCCGGCCCGTTACCGGCGAACCGGTTCGCCTCGCGTTTCAAATCGGCGACTCGCTCTTTCAGATCGCCTTCGTCGAGATTCGAGAACTCGACGGCGGTCGGCGCGCCCTTGGGCCATGGCAGTACGTAGATGATCAACTTTTTCAGGACCCAGTTCTTGAACGGAGTCTTCTTCTCGGTGACCTTCATCTCGCCCGCGGCCGCCAGGAACGGCAATGTGCAGTGCTTCACCATCTGCGAGACGGACATCACGCCCCAGGCCGGTTTCGCGTCTGCAGTCAAGGTATCAAACCGCGCCAGTACCGCGGCTCGCTCGTCGGAGTTCCAAATCGATTTCGCCATATCGAATATCCTAGTCGATGTGAAGCTCGCTGTCGCACTGTTGTTTCCGGCGCTGGTCTTCGCGGAGAAATGGACCGCGTTCAAAAGCGCACCTTTCACCGTCTACACCACCGGCGGCGACCGCGAAGCGCAGGAAGCGCTCAACACGTTGGTGCAACTGCGCCACACGCTGTCGGAGAAGTTCGGCAAGGACTTGCAGCCCATCTGGCCGGTCGCGCTGGTGCAGCGCAAGGGCTCGCCGCAACCGCTCAAGCTGATCCGTGAGTCGTATCTGACGATCACGCCGATCGGTGCGATCCCGCCCGCGGCGCTCGAAGAGATTGCGCTGCTGCTGCTGCGCGAGAACACCGCTACGATGGATCCGTCGATTGAACGCGGCATCGCGCGCGGTTTCTCGACGCTTGCCTGCAACGGCCCGCGTGTGACGTTCGGCGCGCCGCCCGCACAGAAGGATCTCGACTGGGCGCGCATGCATCTGCTGCTGACGAATGAGAAGTACAGCGGTTCGGCGCGGGTGCTGCTTGGCAACTTCGCCAAGGGGATTGATGGCGACGCGGCGTGGCGGAACACCGTCGGCACGCTGCAGCGCGAGTTCGACGCGCAAGCGAAACAGCATCTGGCAGCGGGCGCGCCGGGATCGATCGCCCTCAACGGAAAGCCGTTCGATCCGCGCCGCATCAAGGGCGAGGATCTGGAGAAGGACGAGACGGCGCTGTTCGAAGCGGACCTGGTCAACACAGCCGCGGCATACAAGGCGGCTATCGCGAAGTTCCCCGAGTCGCATGCCGCGAAGGAAGCGCTGGGAGTTCTGACAAACGACAAAGCTCTGCTAGAAGGTGCGACAGGCGCGCGCGCACTGGCGGCGTTGAACACAAAGGACTCGCTGGAGAGGGCGTGGCGTGCGAATGTGCGGTGGGCGCAGCCGCATGAACAACTCGCGAAACTCGAGGGGAAGAATTCTGACAAAGCGCAGCGGTATCGCAAGGCGGCGGAGTTGAGTCCGCGAGAGGTGCGGTTGTGGAAGCTTGCCGCACAGCACTTCGAAGCGGCCGAGTTGCAGGCCGAGGCGTCGAAAATGTGGCTCGCCGCCGAGCGCGCGGCGACGACGCAGAAAGAGCGCGACGATCTTCGCGAGACGCGACTGGCGGCCGATCGCAAGCGTGTCGACATCGAAGAAGCCGAACGCGCCCGCATCGAGCAGGAGCGGCTCAATGAGCTCGCCCGCTTGAAGGCGGATTTGAATAACCGCGTTCGCGAAGCGGAGGCCAAAGCCAATGCCGGCGCGGCACCGCGCAATCCGGATACGAAGGTTGTCGAGTGGTGGGATGGGCCGAAGCCAGATGCGAGGGCTGTCGGCAAACTGTTAAAGGTCGACTGCCTGAAAGGCGGGCAGCTTCGGCTCGTGATCGACACCAAACAACTGCTGGTGAAAGACCCGGGGCAGCTTGTGATCACGGGAAACGGCACGGTCGATCTTGGCTGCGGTCCGCAGAAGCCGGTGCGTAACGTGACGGCCGAGTATCTCGCCAAAGCCGACAAAGGAACGGCGACGATCGGAGAAGTGGCGACGCTGACTTTCGCCGCCGCGCAATGAAGATCCCTGCGCGCTGGCTGGCGATCGGCCTCTTCGTGTTCAGCTCGGCGTTGAACTATCTCGACCGCCAGTTGCTGGCCGCGCTGGAAGGTCCGATCCGCGCCGAATTCAACTGGAGCTACGCCGACTACGGCCTTGTTGTCGGCTACTTTTCGATCGTTTACGCGTTAGCAGCACCGTTGATGGGCCTGCTGATCGACCGCATCGGCCTGAACGCCGGCGTGACTGTCGCGGTGGGCGGTTGGTCGCTGGCGACGTTGTGGACGGGCTTTTCGGGCGGCGTCCGCGAGTTGATCGCATCGCGCTTGGTGCTCGGACTCGCGCAAGGCGGAGGGATCCCGGCGTCGGGCAAATCGATGTCGACGTATCTCGAACCCAGCGAACGCGCGCTGGGCAACGCGATGAGTCAAATCGGCATTTCGGTGGGCCTAATCGCCGCGCCGCTGCTCGCCGGTGTGGTTGCACCGGCCTACGGCTGGCGCGCGCCGTTCCTCATCGGCGCGTCGATGGGTCTGGTGTGGATTCCGCTCTGGTGGTGGATGGCGCGGGTGGCGCCGAAGCAGCCCGAGCCGGTGCAGGCACGGCGCGTGACTTTGCGCGAGATACTTGGGCTGCGGACGTATTGGGGGTTGTTGATCGCAACAATGCTGGGCATGACGGTCTACAGTTTGTGGACGAACTTTACGACGGCATATTTCGTGCGCGCGCGCGGGTTGAATGCGGTCGATGTGAATCGGACGCTGGCGTGGATACCGCCGCTGATCGGCGGCTTCGGCGGCGTGATCGGCGGGGCGTTCTCGATGCGGCTGATCCGCGGCGGCGCGGATGCGGCAAGCGCGCGACGGCGCGCCGCGTTGATCGGCGCCGTGCTTGTCGCAGTAACAACGGCGTCGATCCCGTTCGCGCCGTCGGCCGCGACCGCGGTCGCCTGCATCGCCGTCAGCTACTTCTGCTCCACGGCGCTGAGCGTGAATCTGTACGCGCTGCCGATCGACATTTTCGGGCGGGAGCGCGCGGCATTCGGCGTGGCATCGCTGACGTGCGCGTATGGACTGATGCAGGTGTTCTTTTCGCCTTGGGTTGGACGGGTTATCGATCAGCAGGGCTTCGATCCGGCTTGCTGGGCAGCGGCGATCATGCCGATTAGCGGAGTCGGCGTGTTGTATCTGACGAAGGAGCGCTGATGCTGGATTGGTTATGGAAGCTCCTCGGCAAAGATCCGCACGCCGTTGTCGCCTATTTTGGCGACGATGTCGAGCCGCTTGTCGAAGCGCTGCGCCCGCTTGAGCCCTCGCGCGAGCACATCACCGACTCGCGATTGTTGCGCGGCAAGCGCGTCGGCTTGGCGGTGTTTCGACTCGACGGCAGTGGTTTCTGGCGCGCGTTCCGGCGCGCGCCACACAAGCTGCTGGCCTTCAACGGGCGCGGGGAGCGGCATCATCTTCGGCTCGACATAGCGTCGCTTCTTTTTTGTAGAGGCGTTGAACTGGACCGCATCTGGCTGCGGCCGTGGTGGTGGCCGTGGGCGAAGGAACGATCGAAACAATCGGCGCAATCGACTACACACGCGGGCCGCGCGCTCAGCGAGGGCCGTCCGCGCATCGCCATCGTCGCCCCGTATTTTCCGTGGCCGCTTGGGCACGGCGGTGCGGTTCGCATCTACTCGCTGCTGAAAGAAGCGGCGAACGAGTTCGACGTTTTCCTGTACTGCTTCGCGGAAGACGGCACGACGTTTGGCCCTGTGATGGACCTGATGCATCAAGCCGTGCTGTTCGAAATGCCGCGTTATCGCGAGCCGCGATGGGCGTCGATCGAGCCGCCCGAGGTCCGCGAGTTTCGATCGGTCGCGTTGCGAGAGCGGCTCGACGCGGACCGTGCGCGCTTCGGCTTCGCGCTGGTGCAGGCCGAGTACACGCATTTGGCGCCCTACACGAAAGATCTCGTCACGGCGCACGATGTGACCTACGATCTTTACGCACAGATTCATGCGCGTGAACGGTCGCTTTCGAGTTGGTGGAACGTGTGGCGCTGGCGGCGATTCGAGCGCGGCATCAAGGCCCGTTCGATTGTCATGGCGGAGAAGGACGCGCCGCTGCTTTCTGATACGACGATTATTCCGAACGGCGTCGATCTCGCGCGCTTCGATCCCACTCCTGAACAAGACGGCGCGCGTGTGTTGTTCATTGGCTCGTTTCGACATTTTCCGAACGTGACAGCCTTTCGGTTTTTCGTCGAACAGGTTTGGCCGCTGGTGAAAGGCGCGCAGCTCGAAGTTGTCGCCGGGCCCGATCACACGCGTTTCTACGATCCTCCGGCGATGGCGAATGTCACGATCCACGGCTTCGTCGCGGACGTCGTTCCGCTTTACCAACGAGCAAACATCGTGGTGTCGCCGACGCTTGTCAGTGCTGGTACAAACTTGAAAGTGCTGGAAGCGATGGCGATGAAACGGGCGATTGTGTCGACGAAGAGCGGCTGCGCGGGCTTACATCTCGAACACGGGAAATCGGTGCTTATCGCCGACATGGCCGAGGCATTCGCCGCCGCAATCAGATCGCTTCTGCAGGACGCAGCAAAGCGAAAGGCGCTTGCCGAACGCGCGCGCAAAGTCGCCGAAGAGCGGTTCGACTGGCAAGCGATCGGCAAACAACAAGCCGCGCTATGGCGGGAGTTCATCCGATGATTCGCCCGGGCGGAGAAGCCGACCGAGGCGCTGTGAACTGGCCTCTCGCGAACGAACCGTTTCTCGTCTACGAGCGCGAGGGCCGGATTCTCGGCCACGTCGTGTTTCATGACGTCTTCGACAACGAATATGAGTTGCTGTACATCGAAGTCGACGCGGCCGCGCGGCGTCAAGGCATCGCGCGCGCATTGATTTCCGCGCTACCCGCCGGGCGCATTTTTCTTGAGGTCCGCGAATCGAACACGGCGGCGCGTGAGTTGTACAAGAGAGCCGGATTCGTCGAGACCGGCCGCCGGAAACTTTACTACCGGGACCCGCCCGAGGACGGGATTGTCATGGAATTGAAAAAGTGGTAGTGTCTAGTCGTCTGGAAGAAACAAACCACCCGACACCCAAAGGAGACAACAACCAATGGAGATTACAAACCAAGAAGAAATCAAGGCGCATCTGTTGGCGACTAGCGACGAGTTCCGCGATCTTCACACACGGCATCAGGAGTACGATCGCCGGCTGACGCAACTCGAGGCGATGAGCCACTTGAGCGATGACGAGCAAATGGAAGAGGTGCGGTTGAAGAAACTCAAACTGCACATCAAAGATCAGATGACCGATCTTCTCCATCGTCAGGAAGTTCATGCAAACTAGCACTCAGGTGCGCTGAAACGATGGCAACACGGGCCCGGAGTATTCCGGGCCTTCGTGTTCTTGAAGCTCACTTTCCGCCGCGATAAACGATCTCGATCGCATTGCGGACAAAGTGCTCGTCGGATAAACCTTCAACGGCTTCGGCGGGAAATTCAACCAGCGGCCGCAGCTTGGCGGCGAGTTCCGCAAACACACGCACACGCGCTTCGGGATCGAGTGTTTCGCGGCGCAGCAGCGCATCGAGCGCGATCCCTGCGACCGCGGGCGCTACGCGTTGACGAAGCCGCGCGGCGAGATGCGGGTGTTCAAGCAGCGAGTTGAATTTGCCAGCGAATAACTGACGGATATCAGGGACCGCGACCTCAACGCTCCGAACGACAACCGTGTTCGCGGCCATGTCGCCGATGCGTTGACCGTAGCGGGAAAACAGAGCGGTGGCGCCGCCAACGAGATAGAAGATCGGGAGCATGTCGACGGGCCGCAACAGATTGCGAACGACGATTTGCGCGGCGGTCATCGGCAGGCCGTCGCGATCCATCACGCGAATGCCAAGGACGCGCTTACCGACAGTTTGGCCCTGCCAAAGCCATTCGCACAAGATGCCATAGAGCAGCGACACCGCGAAGAAGACAAGAACCTGCAACGCGCCGGCGATGTCGGCGCTGAACACAGCAATGAAGTCGATCAGCCTATTGATAAGGCTCGTGATGAGACCGACGCCGAGGAGATCGACCCACAGTGCGATCAAGCGCGATACGGGACCGGCGAGCGGCAGCGTGAACTCCATGCCTTCGGGAGTACGGAGCGAAAGAACGGACTCGTTAAACAGCGCCTTCATCGCGGCCACTCCTTACCAGGAAGACGATGAGCGCCAACAGTTCCAGAGTCCCGAATGCGATCTTCACCGAATACGGCAACACCGGCTCGTGGTACTGAGACATGAACGATTCGATAATGCCAGCCCAGATCATCATCAGCGCGATGCCGCCGGCGAGCGTCATCAGATCCGGCATGACACGCCGTAAGCGCAGCCTGCGCGGCTCTCGATTGCCCCAGCCGATCATGGCGTGGCCGAGCACCAGGCCCGCCTGGCCCGCCAGTAGAATCGCGGGGATTTCGATCGACCCATGCGGCAGGAGCCAACCGAGTAAGAACATCGTCTGCCCATCCACGACGTAATCGAGCACGATCGAACCGAGAATCACGCCGTTATAGAACAGCACGATCAGCGTGCCGAGACCGAACGTCATTCCAAGACCGAGCGCAAAGAAAGACACGCGCGTATTGTTGGTGATGAGTTGGCCGGAGAAGCGCGCCTGCTTGCCGCTAAGATGTTTGCCGCGGTCGTCCATCTCCTTCTTTACGCGCTCGGAGGGCGTTTGCTGGCCATGACCGAACGGCATGATCGCGGTCTTGGCGGTCTTGTCGAACTGCACCGCGGCCGCGCCAAACAGGCAGCCGAGCAGCGTGATGCCAATGCTGAGCGCAAGCGCGCGGCTATGCGCTCGCACCGCACCGGGGAATTGCACCGTAAACCAGTGCCAGAAGGCGAAGCGGCGTTTCGACCCGGCGCGCACGTAGATGCGGGCGTAGGCGCGCGCGACTAAATTTTCGAGATAGCGTCCGAGTTCGCGCTCGGCGGTAAGATGGCGCACTTCGGCCAGGTGCGCGGAGGCGTGTTGATAGAGACGATAGAACCGTTCGGTTTGGGCGAGATCCCATTGCAGGTCGGGGCTGTTCTCCAATTCGTCGAGGTACTTTTCGAGCTCGTCCCAGACGGGGCGCGCGTTGGAGAGAAAGCGCGGGAGGTCGAGAATCATAGAAGCTGCCTCTGCTTCACTTCGTCGTAGAGACTCAACACACGCGCGGCGAGCGCGCCGGGTTCAACCATGTGAAAGCGAACACCGTGCTTGCGCAAGCTGAACTCGAGTTCGCGGAGAGCGCGCCATTGCACATGTCCCGCCAGATCGGCGTAAAGATCCGCGCCGTCATTGGACAGCACGGGCGCGACTCCGCCAGGCTGCATCATCACGACCATCGGCAGATGGCGCTGACCAAGCAACGACGCCGCTTTTTCGAGGCTGGACGCGGCCGACGGTTCGTCGAGAGCCGTCAACAAGAAGAGTAGCGAACGCTTGGGAACGCGCGCGCGCAGAAATGCGGCGAGCTCGAAGAAGTCGGCCGGAACGGGATCTGGCTGCGCATCGAACATCGCTTGCCGGCACGCGGCGTAGTGCGCTTTGCCGTTGCGCGCACGGAGAAAGCGCGACACCTCGCGGTGGAACAGCACAAGGCCGAAGCGGTCGCCGCGCTGTTCGGCGGCGGTACCGAGCATCAACGCCACGCGGAGGTATTCATCGAGCGCGGAGTGATCGTCGAAGCGACGCGCCATCAACCGCGAGACATCGACGACGGCATAGATCTCCTGCATGCGCTCGGTTTGATAGACCTTCGTAACCGGGTTGCCGCGGCGCGCGGTGGCCTTCCAATGAATTTCGTCAAATCCGTCGCCGGGGGCATACTCGCGCAGTTTTTCGAATTCGCGGCCCTTGCCGACCTGCCTCATCAGCCGCGCGCCAGCCTGGCCGCGCACGCGGGCCAGCAGACTTCCATAGCGGCCCGCATCGGGGAAGACACGGACTTCCAGACGCAGCGGCAACGCGTGGCCGCACTCCCACAAACGCAGGGGCGAACGAAGCGAGACGTACAACGCATCGAGCAGATACCGGCCGCGTTCGTGCGCGGCGATCAGCCAGTTCAGCGCGTACTCTTGTTGATTCGACTCCACCTCGAACCCGAACTCTTCGTTGGCGCACTCGAACGAGGGCGGCAAGTTCAGTCCGGCGCGCAGCGGTCCCGCAATGCCGAGGGGCTTGCGCAGGCGGACCTCAATGCGCTGTTCGCGGCCCTGCGCGAGTTGGACGTCGTCGCCGGCCGCGGCCGAGAAGGGACGCAGCCGTGTGCGGCCGACGGCGAGGTCGGCGATCGACACGATGCAAAACATCGCAAGCGCGGCCCAGATCGCGATGGCGAGATTGGGCAACACCGCGGCGCACACCGCCGCCGGCACCCAGATGACACCGGCAATCCAGAGCAGCGCTGGCGCGGGACGGATCATGCGGGAACCGGAACCGCCGCGAGGATCTTCTTCACCGCTTCTTCCACGGTCATGCCTTCGACTTCGAATTCGGGGCGCAGGATCAATCGATGCTCGAGCACGGCGCCGGCCATGGCCTTTACGTCGTCGGGCGTTACGAAGTCGCGCAACGAGAGAGCGGCGCGAGCGCGAGCGGCGCCAACGAGCGCCTGCGTGGCGCGCGGACCTGCGCCGACCAGAATGCACTCTTCGGCGCGAGTGCGGCGAACGACGTCGAGGATGTATGCGGTCAACTCGTCGCGCATACGAACTTGCAGCAGCCCGGCGCGCAACGCGGATAACCACTCGTTGGAGAGAAGCGGCCGCACGCCCCCGCCGGTGAGACGGCGCTCGGGGGAATCGCCGATCAGCAGCCGGCGCGCGAGTTCCAGTTCGGTATTGCGATCCGGTAGCGGCACGCGGATCTTGAGCATGAAGCGGTCTTTCTGCGCTTCGGCCAGCGCGTACGTGCCTTCAAATTCGATCGGGTTCTGCGTGGCGAAAACGGTGAAGCCTTCGGGGAGCAGGTACGTTTGGCGGTCGATTGTCACCTGGCGCTCCTGCATTGCTTCGAGCAGCGCCGACTGGGTCTTGGCGGGCGCGCGGTTGATCTCGTCGGCGAGAACGTAGTCGGCGAAAATCGGACCGGGCGAAAAAGTAAACTCGTTCTTTTGCAGATTGAAAATGCTAGTGCCGGTGATGTCGGCGGGCATCAGATCCGGCGTGAACTGAATACGCTGAAAGCGCCCGCCCATCACGACGGCGAGCGTCCGCGCGAGTAGTGTTTTCGCGACGCCGGGAACGCCCTCGAGCAAAGCGTGCTGTCCGCAAAGTATGGCGATGAGCGCATGATCGACCGCCTCGTCCTGGCCGATAACGACCTGATGAATCTCGGCGCGCACGGCGGCAAGCGCCTGCTGCATCTGTTCCAATGTCATGCCGTGTTCCCTCTCCTCGGGCGCAGAGCGGCGCGGAGATCCGCGTAGCCCTGCCGAATGTCTTTCCTTGTTTTTGCCGTTGCGAGCGTCTGTTCGACCTCTTCGGTTCGGCCGGCGTGCCAGACCGGCAGCA
>VFZQ01000038.1 GCA_016871135.1 Acidobacteriota bacterium
AATCACGACGCACGCCTGCAGGGTTGCCCATATCCCAGTTTACACCGGACGCTTGAAAGTCGTCTCTATATTATGCGGGACTCAATAATGTCCACGCTTATGGCGTCCACCAGGCGATGGGAATAGGAACCCCCAGCAGTCGAAGTCTTCAGCTTTCCGGATGCGAAGCCGAGACTGGACATGCGCGAATGCGCCGCTAGGAAGGTGATCGTACTCCGGCGCGACGACGCATAACTTACCGAAAAATCGATCTGTTCGTTAATCGAAGAGACAAAGAACCCATTCCCCGGAATCACTGCCCGTCCGACGCCGGAGGAAATGGTCGCCCGGCGCACGGTCCGCCGCGCTTGGACCTGTCCGCCGTATAACAGATTGTTAGACTCAAAGACTTCAGTGCCGCTGGACCGGCCCAGTAACTGGGCCAACACCGGATCGAGATTGATCCGGCGGACGCCGACCGTGGATTGCTGCATGCCGGTGAGTGAAATATTCACCTGCCAGTCTCTGCCGAAGTTCCGGCCCGTATGCACGCCGATCATGTGCATGTCGGTGTCGCCGAAGATCTTGAAAAAGTCGAAGTGGGAGAACTGATAACTGACACCGAGCGATGTTCGTTGATTCAGCCGGTAAACCCAGTCTCCGGAAGCGCCATAGGATTGCATGTCGGCGAGCGAACGCGCCTTGCGGCGAACTGTCGATCCGTTGCCGGCGAATCGGAACGAATTCCGCCGGTCCTTGAAGTAAGTCGCCGATGCCGATGTACCTGCGAAATAGGCGCGCGAATCGAAGAGTTCCGACAGCGGCGCCGCGATAAATTCCGCTTCGCTGATCGAAGTGAATCCTATGTTTCCAAGCACGCGGTTGGAGACACCGCCCATTCCCTGGCCGCTCAGCACCCAGCGGTTCGACAACCGGCCGCTGGCGGCTACGTTGATCCCTTGATTCGATCCGTTGTTGAACGTCGCCTTGTTGAAGTGGGAATATCCGCCGAGATAGTTGAGACCGATGTAGGCGCGGCTGAATCGATGCTGGCCCGATACGCTAATCGTACCTTCGGCTCCGGCGGAGGCCACCGGCTTGTAGTTCCCGTTTTCATCGACAGAGAACCCGAGAATGTTGGAGTTGTAAGTGCCACGCACGCCGGCCGACATCCGGATCGGAATCGACTCGGAACCGGTGATGCCGACGCCCCGGTCTCCGCGGCCCAACAGGGACGGGCCGTCGTAAAGGCCGGACCCGAATCCGCCGAATCCACCTACATTGAAACCCTGTGCGGCGAGCGTGGCGGCTAGCGCCAGACCCAAAACCAAGTAACGTGCGATCAACAATCGGCCTCCATTCCTCTTCATCGGCGCACTCAGGCGATTCCTTTACGCTGGAGTCAGTACAATCGGCGTAAGAACCCGATCTCCTCAGGCTACCAGGAAATACATGAAGTCACACACCGAATACCTTTTGTTTGAAACGGCGAGGCTGCGCGAATTCGTCAATATCACGGACCGCGTGGAATCCGCACTGGCCAAAAGCGGCGTCCGGGAAGGAATGATTCTGATTTCGGCGATGCACATCACGGCGGGTGTTTGGGTCAACGATGCCGAGGACGGACTGTTGGCCGACATCGGCGACTGGCTGGAACACCTGGCGCCGTATAAGAAGGACTACCGCCATCACCGCACCGGCGAAACCAACGGCGACGCGCATTTGAAGAGCCTGCTCGTGCATCATCAGGTCATCGTTCCGGTGACAGACGGTAAGCTCGATTTGGGGCCGTGGCAGCAGGTGTACTACGCCGAGTTCGACGGACGGCGCAAGAAACGCGTCATTATCAAAGTGATGGGGGAGTAAGCGATGAAAGGAACCGTCGCGCGGCGTTATCTATGAATCAAGGAGACGATATGAAGAATCCGATTGTGCCCGCGGTGTTAGCCGCGGCTTCGATGGCCGCGGCGGAGCTGCCCGTCAAACGCGTGGTGCTGTACAAGCACGGGGTTGGGTATTTTGAGCGGAACGGAGATTTGACGAGCGGGGAGTCGGCGCGCCTGGACTTCAAGGCGTCGGATATGAACGACGTGCTGAAGTCGTTGACGGTCGTCGAGACCGGTGGCGGCAAAGTGACGGGGTTGCGGTATGACTCGTCGACGCCGCTGGATAAACGGCTGGGCGAGTACTCGTTCTCTGTCGGCGCCGAAGTGCCGATGGCCAAGTTCCTCGATCAGTTCAAAGGCGCGCGGATCGAATTGGATTCGGCCGCGGGCGTGATCGTCAGCGCGCGGACGCTGGCGCCGTCGAACGATCAACCACAGCGGGATCTGGTTGTGGTCATGACAGACACAAACGAACTGCGGACGATCGACTTGTCCGCCGTTACGAAGATCAAACTCGCCGACAATGTTCTGCAGCAGCAGTTGCGCGATTATCTCGGCGCGATGGCCGGCGCGCGCACCAGGGAGCAACGGAGCGTATACATCGATTCGACCGACGCCCGCGCGCGCAAGATTTCGGCGTCGTACTTGATTCCCACCCCGATCTGGAAGTCGAGCTACCGGCTCATCTTCCGCAACGATCCGAAGCCCTTGCTCGAAGGCTGGGCGATTATCGACAACACCACCAACGACGATTGGACCAATATCCGGTTGTCGCTGGTTTCCGGCAAACCGGTTTCGTTTCAAAGCCGGTTGTACGATCCGAAGTTCATTACGCGGCCGTTCGCGGAACTTGCGGAGGAGGAAGCGGCCGCGCCGGTGCTTTACGCCGGGGCGGTTGCCAGCGCCGCTCCCGCGCCACCAGCGAATGCGCCGCGAGCGGCCAAGATGGCCGCCGGCGTGGGGCGAATGGCGATGGCTGAAGCGGTGGCAGCGGATGAATTTCGCTTGCAAGAGAGCAACGTTGCCGTGCAAACCGAAGGCCGCGATTTGGGCGAGCTATTCGAATACGCCTTCGGCAATCCGGTCACTGTGCGCCGCAATCAATCGGCGATGTTGCCATTCCTGCAACAGCCCCTTGACGCGCGGAAACTTCTCATCTATAGCGACCGCTCGCAACAGAACCCGCGCACGGCCGCGGAGCTGACCAACGCAACCGGCAAGACGCTCGACGGCGGCCCAATCACGGTGTTCGACAACGATGCCTACGCCGGCGAGGCGCTGGTGGAAACCGTAAAGTCGGGCGACAAACGGCTGATCAGCTACGGCGTCGATCTTGGCACGCGCATCACCACCAAGATCGATTCGGGCAATCAGCGCTACTTGGAATTTAGCGCCAAACGAGGCATCGTCACCGCGAAATCGGGCGTCGAAGAAACGACCGTCTTCACGATCAAGAATGTCGACGCGCGCGCCAAGACGCTAATCATCGAACACCCGATTCGGTACAACTACAAGCTCCTGAATCAGAAGCCCACCGAAACGACTGCCAATATGAATCGCTTCACGGTCGCACTAAAGCCGTCCTCGGAAGACAGCTTCACGATCAAGGAAGACTTCGTACACGATCAAGTGATTTCGCTGTCGTCGTCGTCACCGGATTACATCGCCGCGTTGATGGTGAACCGCACGCTGTCGGCCGCCGGCCGCAAGGCGCTCGAATCCGTCGCGAATCAAAAGCGTCAGATCGCCGAAGCCGACCGCGCCGCCCGCGCGGCCGAGCAACGCATCGCCGAGTTGACCAAAGACCAGGAGCGGTTGCGGCAAAATATTTCGAGCTTGAACTCGATCTCCGGGCAGCAGGAGACGGTCCAGCGCTACGCCCGCGATCTGGCGGCGCGCGAGCAACAGATCGTCACCCTGCGCGATCGGGCCACCGAACAGCAGCAGAAAAAGTCTTCCCTCGAAGCCGAGCTCAATGCGATGCTAGAGAAATTGGAATTCTGATGAAGCTGATTCGATACTCTTTCCACGATCAAGTGCATGCCGGCGTTGTGACCTCCAAGGGCGTTGTGCCGGTGACGGCGATCAACGCCTACACAGGGTCGGACGTTCCCGACACGGTGCTCGGCATTATTGAAAGCGGCGACCTCGCACCGCTCGGCGCGGCAGAGACGCTGCCCGCGATTCCCTACGATCAGGTGATGCCGCTGCTGCCCTATCCAGTACCGCCGAAAATCTGGTGCATCGGGTTGAACTACCACTCGCACGCGGTCGACATCAAAGCCGTGCAGCCGGACGAGCCGGGCTCGTTTATGAAACCCGCGTCGTGCATGTTCCGGCCGGGCGGCGAAATCGTCCTGCCTCCGGAGCGCGTGACCAATGACGTCGACGCCGAGGGCGAGTTGGCCATCGTCATCGGCAAGCGCTCGCAGTACTTGAAAGACCACGCCGGGGCGCTGGATGCCATCTTCGGCTACACCGTGACTCTGGATCTGACGGCGCTTGACGTGTTGGCGAAGAATCCGCGCTATCTAACCCGCTCGAAGAGCTTCGATACGTTCTTCAGCTTCGGCCCGGTGATTGTGACCAAGGACGAGATCGCCGATGTCGACGCGCTCGAAGTGTTGACCGAACACAACGGCGAAGTCTTCTCGCGCGACTTCGTGCGCAACATGAAGACGCGGCCGCTCGAACTGGTGCGATTTCACAGCGATTATCAGACGCTGCATCCGGGCGATGTCATCTCGACCGGTTGCCCGAAGGGCGCTCGGATCAAACGCGGCGATCGCGTGGGCGGGCGCATTGAAGGCGTCGGCGCGATCGCGGCGACGGTTCGATAGACTGGAAGTATTGTGACATCTGCAATCAAACGGGCGATCTTTCTGGAGTATCCACGTGCGTCGTGGCAATACGACATCATCGTCATCGCGATCCTTGCGTTCATCTTTCTTACGCCGCGCGAGGTGTTCCGCGATCAGCCGCGGGCATCGAGCATCGTGCTGTTACCGAGCGAGTCGGCTGGCACGGAAGTATTCTATCTGGAGCCGAAACTCCTGGCCGATGTGCCGGAAGGCGAGCGCTATCAGAAGGCCGCGCAAATGCTGGAACGCCGCGACGGGAAGAAGTTGCAGCTCTACCGGCTGACGCCCATTTTCGATTCCGAGCAAGAGATCAAGGGTTTCATGGCGTACACGAAGCTGGTGCGGTAACCGGCGAGGGCGCGCAGACATCCAAGGGAGTGAGATGAGACTTTCGCTGCTGCTGTTGACGTTCGTGTCCGCCTACGCGGCGGAATCGTTGCAGGCCGTGCAGGCGCGGATGGATAAGGCTGCGGCCGAGTTCACGTCGCTGAAGTCGCGCGTGAAGAAGGTTAGCTACACGGCCATCATCAAGGACACTACAACCGAGACGGGCGAGTTCATCATCAAGAAAATGAAGGGCGGCGACGTGCGCGTGCGGATGGAAGTGGAGAAGCCGGATGTGCGGTCGATTGCGCTGTCGCGCAAGAAGTACGAAGTGTTTCTGCCGAAGATCAACACGGTGCAGGAGTACGATCTGAGCCAGTACGGAAAGTTGATCGACCAGTTTCTGCTGCTGGGTTTCGGCACGCCGGTGGCCGAGTTGCAAAAAAGCTACACGATGCGCGTGACGGGGGCCGAGTCTATCGACGGCAAAGCGGCGACGAAGGTGGAACTGACCCCAAAGGCCGACATTATTAAAGCCCACTTGAAGTTGATCGAAGTATGGATTCCGCCCAACGACGGGAATCCGGTGCAGCAGAAGTTCACGCAGCCGAGCGGCGACTACATTTTAACGACCTACTTCGACGTGAAAGTGAATCCGCTGTTGAAGGACGCCGATGTGCAGTTGACCCTGCCGAAAAATGTGAAGCGCGAGAAGCCGCAGAAGTAGACGAGATAGAATAGTCGGCGATGCTTGCGCCGTTGTTGCTGGCCGCGGCTTTCGCCGCCCCGCCGGATTTTGAACGCGATGTGAAGCCGCTGCTGACGCGGCGGTGCATGGCGTGTCACGGACCGGCGTTGCAGAAGAGCCATCTGCGTGTGGATCAACGCGCGAGCTTGCTAAAGGGTGGGGAAAGCGGCGTCGCCGCGATCGTCGCGGGCGATAGCGAGCGAAGTCTCTTGATTCGGTATGTGGCGGATGCGTCGTCGAAGATCGTCATGCCGCCGGCGGGGCCGCGGTTGTCAGCCGCTGAAGTGGATTTACTCCGTGCATGGATCGATAGCGGCGCGGCGATGCCGGGGGCTGTCGCCGCCGCTGAGAAGCCCGATCCGCGCCTCGCGCACTGGGCATTTCAGAACCTGCCGGCCGTGCGGCGCGGCAGTATCGATGGCTTCATCAACGCGCGGCTCGCGTCCAGGAAGTGGAAGCCGGCGCCACGCGCGTCGAACCAAGATCTGCTGCGCAGGTTGTATCTGGACGTGATAGGCCTGCCGCCAACAATAGAAGAGCAGGATCGATTCGAAGGCAACTTCGCACGCGAGATCGACCGGCTGCTGGCGCGCCCGGAGTACGGAGAACGATGGGCGAGACACTGGCTCGACGTCGTGCGCTACGCCGATACAAATGCGTACGAGCGCGATGCCGTGAAACCCGAGGTGTGGAAGTATCGCGACTGGGTGATTCGCTCGTTGAACGCCGACAAGCCCTATGACCGGTTTCTGACCGAGCAGCTGGCCGGCGATGAGTTGCCGGACGCGAACGCCGAGACGATGATCGCGACCGGCTACTACCGGCTCGGGCCTTGGGACGACGAGCCAGCCGATCCGGCCGAGGACCGCTTCGACCAGCTCGACGATATGATCAGCACGACCTCGCAAGCGGTGCTCGGGCTGACGTTGGGTTGCGCACGTTGCCATAATCACAAGTTTGAGCCGCTGACGACGCGCGATTACTATTCGATGGCGGCGGTGTTCAACGGATTGCAGCGGCCCCGTAACGGACGCACGGAGGTGACGCGGCCGATCGGTACGCGCGCGGAGGTGGCACACTATGCGGCGCATCGCGAGGCATGGTTGAAGGGCTCGGCGTCGAAGCTCGGCGCCGATGTGCGTGCGGCGTTTCTAATCGAGGCGAAGGATCGCACGGAAGCGCAAAAGAAGCTGGTGCGCGAGAACGAGAAAGTGCTGGAGGCGGAGTTGGCGATTCCGCAGGGCTATTTCATGGAAGAGCGAGGCGCGGCGCCCGGCGCAATGCACATCATGATTCGCGGCAAGGCGAGCGCGCCCGGGCCGGAAGTTGGACCCGATGTGCCGGCGATCTTGCGAATGCCGCCGCTTGCCCCCGTCGCCCGAGAAACCAGCGGGCGGCGATTGGCGCTGGCGCGCGCAATGACCTCGCGCGACAATCCGTTGACGGCGCGCGTCATCGTTAATCGCGTTTGGCAATGGCACTTCGGCGAAGGCCTGGTACGCACGGCAAGCGACTTCGGTGTGATGGGCGATAAGCCTTCGCATCCGGAACTGCTCGACTGGCTGGCGGTTTGGTTCATGGATAACGGATGGTCCTTGAAGAAACTGCACAAGCTCATTCTGATGAGCGACGCGTATCAGCGATCGTCGCAATCGATCGCCGTGTACGCGGCGGAAGATCCGGACAATCGTCTGCTCTGGCGGTTTCCGTATCGGCGTTTGGAGGCCGAGCCGCTGCTCGATTCGATGCTCGCGGTGAGCGGCAAGTTGAATCGCGAAATGTATGGGCCGCATGTGTATCCGCACGTGGCGAAAGAGGCGTTGGAGGGCTCGTCGGATCCCGACAAAATCTGGAAGCCGTATGAAGAAGAGAAGGCCTCGCGGCGCGCGATCTACTACATCGTCAAGCGGTCGTTGATGGTTCCGCTGATGGAGGTCCTTGACCTTTGCGATACGGCGCGTACGGCTGCGAAGCGGCAGCACACGGCGGTCGCAACGCAGGCGCTGCAACTGTTCAACGGTGATTTCGTCAACCGGCAGGCGCGCCACTTCGCGGCCCGTTTGCGCGCGGAAGCCGGCGATAACCAAGACGCACAGATCGAACGCGCTTATCGGCTGGCGCTGGCGCGGCGGCCGTCGGCGGCCGAGAAGGCGGCCATGCGTGTGTTCTTACAACGGAGTAGTTTAGAAGAGATGGCGCGCGTGATCTTCAACCTGAACGAGTTTGCGTATGCGAATTGACCGGAGAAATTTCCTCGGTGCGGGGTTTGCGTCGCTGGGCGTGGCGGCGCTCGAAGCCAAGCCGCACTTCGCGGCGAAGGCCAAGCGCGTGGTGTTCCTCTTCATGAACGGCGGGCCGTCGCAGGTCGATACCTTCGATTACAAGCCGGAGTTGACGAAGTGGAACGGCAAGCCGTACAAAGGGCCGCTCACCGTTGGTTCGAACGGGCGCGCGGTTGGCTACTTGATGCAGTCGCCGTTCGAATTCAAGCCGCGCGGCAAGAGCGGGCTGATGATCAGCGATCTGTTTCCGCATACGTCGAAGTTCGCCGACGATCTGTGCGTGATTCGATCGATGCACGCCGACACCGCCGCGCATGCGTCGGGTTGTTTGCAGATGAACTCCGGCAGCATCTTCATCGGCAAGCCGTCGATTGGCGCGTGGGTGACCTATGGCCTCGGCTCGGGCAACGACAATTTGCCGGCCTACGTGGTGATGACAGATCCGCGCGGCGGACCGATTGGCAGCGCGTCGAACTGGTCGGCCGGATTCATGCCGGCGAAGTTTCAGGGGACGTTGTTTCGTTCGACGGGCGCGCCGTTGCTCGACCTTCGCCCACCGGTAGACGACGCAACGCAGCGAAGGTCGCTCGACTTGTTGAAGGAGCTGAATCAGAAGCACCTCGACACGCGCGACTCGGAAAGCGAACTCGCCGCGCGCATGCAGAGCTACGAGTTGGCCTATCGCATGCAGACCGAAGCGGCGTCGACCGTGGACATCGACCGCGAATCGCCCGAGACGCGCGCGCGTTACGGCGTGGACGACAAGTTGACGGCGGACTTTGGACGCAAGTGTTTGATCACGCGGCGGCTGTTGGAGAAGGGCGTGCGATTCGTGCAGCTCTACTCGGGCGGCGGGCACATCGAAGATACCTGGGACGGGCATAACGACTGCATCACCAATCACAAGTTGCACGCGGGCGAGACCGATAAGCCGATCGCCGCGTTGATGGAAGACTTGAAGGCGACGGGTCTTTGGGATGAGACGATGCTGCTGTGGGGCGGGGAATTCGGCCGCACGCCGACCAGTGAAGGAGTCGGCAAACCGGGGCGCGATCACGACTGGCACGGGTTCTCGATGTGGCTCGCGGGCGCGGGAATTAAAGGCGGCCAGGCCATCGGCGCGACCGACGAGCTGGGCTTCGAGGCGGTGGAAGGGCGCGTGCATGTGTCGGACCTGCACGCGACTTTGCTGCATGCGATCGGTTTCGATCACACGCGCTTGACGCTCTTTCATCAGGGCATGAATCAGCGATTAACGGGTGTTCGCGGCGAGGTGGTGCGTAAGGTCTTCGCGTGACGCGCCGGGCGTTGCTAGCGTTTATGACGGCGCGCGTGCGGCCGCCGATCACAGTACGCGTGAATGCGATGTTCGACGCTGGAGCGCATGGCAACAAGGGCCTCACCGACGCGGAGCGCGCAACGTTCTGGCGCTACCAGACGCAGGCCCAACAGGAGTTCGCTACAAGTGGGATTCGATTTGAATTTAAGATCACCGAGGGCGCCTTTATCCGCACGCAAGGGTACTCCGTGATCCCGGAGAAGTTCCTGGCTCGAGACATGATCAATCTGTTCGTGTCGGATTTTCTCGGCTACGATGTCGATCGGGATCGCACCGGAGGCGCCTCGATTGGCCCTCGCGGCTACGATCGCTATTTCAAGACCTACATCGGCCTGCAACATGCGACCGAACGGACGCTGCCGCACGAGTACTCGCATCACCTGTCGCTGGATACGGCGACGAATCCGACGTTGGGTCACAACTTTTGGGCGGACCTGCGCAACGATTATTGGTTGTGGCGGCAGCGGCAGGGCGCCGCGATCGATGAATTTCGGCGTTGTGCCAAGTCTCCGTGGGCCGCGACAAGTTTACAAACGCGCCTGCCGCGGGCCGCGTCTATCGGCATATGAAACGGTGTCTGTTGTTGGCGTCGGTGTTGTGTTTCGCCGATGACGAAGTCGTCTTTCGCAGCGACACGACGCTGGTGCGGCTGGATGTACAGGTGCTCGAAACGGGACGACGCGCGGTGACCGGTCTGGAAAAAGAGGCATTCCATTTAAAGGAGAACGGCAAGGAGATTGCGATTAAGAGCTTCGCCGCCGAAGCGATGGCGATCGACGTGTTGTTCCTGATCGATGTCAGCGGCAGTATGCGGCCGCATGTCGAAAGGATGGCGCAGGCGGCGTATCGCGCGCTGCCGGGTCTCCGGGCCCAGGACCGCGTCGGCATTATGGTCTTCGACCGCTCGGCGCGCCTTCGAACTCCGTTCCGTCCGGCGGCCGAAGGCGCGCGCGAGTTCGATTACTTGTTGCGCAGCGAGTCCTTCGACGGCGGAACCGATATCACTCGCGCGCTGTTGACGGCGGCGCGCACGATGGAGCAAAAGGCACGGAAAGACGCGCGGCGCGCGATCGTCATGTTGACCGACGATCAGACCGAGTTTGACCGCGACGATGAGCGGGTTGCGCGCGCGCTGCACGCAGCCGAATCGGTGATGAGTGTGTTGCTGGTTCCCGCGATGACGCCGCTTCGTGGCGGTGGTGGTATGCCGCGACGAGGCGGCGTCATCATTCACGGACCACAAATCGGCGGACCTCGCATCGGCAACGCACGCACCCGGTCGGCAGGCAGCGCCGATATCGCAAGGGAGTCCGGCGGCGATGCGATGCGCGCCGACGAGGCGGGCGCTCTCGATTCGACGTTGGAGCGCATTCGCCAACGCTACGCGTTGTTCTTCTCGCTGCCCGCGGGCGTGCGCGAGGGCGAGCACCGGTCGATCGAAGTGACGCTTGACGATACCCTGCTGCGGCGGTATTCAGGGGCGTCGTTGCGCTATCGGCGCAGCTACCGGGCCGCGGCCAGCGGCAGCGATGGACCTGTCGAGGACTTCAAACCGGGCGCGGTGATTTCCGAAGCACCGGCGCCGTCGAAACGGCGTGTGGCGACCGATGGGTCTTCGCGACCCGGCCCTATGATGACCGGGCCGCGCTAAACTCAGGGGTCATGAAGGCCCTACTCGTATTCTCGTTGTCGTTATTTGGCGGCGTTGCGGATCATCCGGATGTCCTCGCCGCCGAACGATTGTTCGCGGCGTGGATCGATGGACAGATGGCGTATCGCGGACTGCCAGGTATCGCCGTCGGTGTGGTGCATGATCAGGAGTTGATCTGGGCAAAGGGTTTCGGCTTCGCCGATGTCGCGGCGAAGACCCCGGTGACTCCGGCGACGAAGTTCCGCATGGCGTCGCACAGCAAGTTGTTCACCGCCACGGCCATTATGCAGTTGCGCGACGCGGGTAAGCTGCGGCTCGACGATCCGGTCTCGAAATACCTGCCGTGGTTCAAGATGAAGCCGGCCGATGGCGACGACACTGAAATTACGATCGAAGCACTGGTCACGCATGGCAGCGGACTGCCGCGCGAGGCGGGATCGCATTGGTCGAACTTCAACTTTCCCGACGCCGCCGAGGTGCGGCGCATCGCTGGTGAAGGCCGCGCCGTGTATCCGCCCGACACCCGCTTCAAGTATTCAAACCTCGCGTTCACGATCGCGGCAATGGTTGTCGAGCAGATCTCAGGCGAGCCCTTCGCGGCCTATGTCCAGAAACACATTTATGACCCACTCGGCATGACGGCGTCGAGCATCGACCGCGATGTGCCCGGCTTGGCGACCGGCTATGGCCGTCGCATGCCGGATGGATCACGCGCCAAGATGCCGTTCATCGACGCGCGGGCGATGGCGGGCGCGACGGGTGTGACGTCGACAGTCGAGGACATGGCCAAGTTCGTGTCTGCGCAGTTCCAGCCGCGCATTCTGAGCCGCGGCGCGCAGCGGCAGATGCATCGCGTGCGGCTGCTCGAAAACAACTGGCAGTCGGGTTACGCGGTTGGCTTTTCGGTCCGGCGCTTTCAGGATCGCGTGTATGTGGGCCACGGCGGATCGTATCCCGGTTACAAGACGCAGACCTATATTCAGCTCGACGATAAGGTCGGCGTGATCGTGTTGACCAATGGCGATGACGCCGAGCCAGGTGCGATCGCCGATCAGTTGCTGACGACGGTCGGCGCGGCGGTTGGGCGTGCGGCGGCCGTGAAGAAGGCGCCGGTGTGGGATGTGTCGTGGAGCCGCTTTGCCGGGCTGTATCGGAGTGGAAACTCCGATACGCGGGTGATCGAGATGAACAAGGAGTTGGTCACGATGACACCCAACGGAGCGGCGGCGTCGGTGCAAGGCCGGCTGCGTCCGTTGGGTGACGGAACGTTTCGGCTGGAGAGCCCCACGGGCGGCACGGCGGTCGGCGAAATCGTGCGTTTTGTCGAGGAAAATGGGCGCGTCGTGCGCATGGTGACGGGCGGAGGGAGCTACTCGCAGCGGGTAGAATAGAGGAATGGACGAGCGCGAGCAGATGCGGCGGTGGGTTCAGAACTGGAAAGAACTTGGGCCGATTCTTGAAGAGATGAAGCAACACGAGATCCGCGAGGAAGACAATGTTGCGGGACTCCGTCAATTGGCACGCGCCTTTGATTATGCCACTCGAAGGGAGCCGCCATGCCAGGATTCGGGACTGGTGGAGATGCAACGTCTCCTCGCGAAGATGCCGAGGTAGCGGGAGCCGACCTATTCGAGACGGCACGAGAGATTCAGCAGTTCTGTGAGAATCGCGGATGGGAAAGTTGTTTCATCGGCGGCTTGGCAGTATTGCGTTGGGGCCAGTTGCGAGTTACGCGCGATGTGGACCTGACGCTGCTAACGGGATTCGGAAACGAATCCTATTACGTTGAGGAGTTGCTGAAGCACTTCAAGCCGCGCAATGCGGAAGCGGCGCAGTTGGCGCTCTCGCGACGGGTGCTGTTACTGAACTCGGCCCAGGAAGTCGGCATAGACGTTTCGTTTGGCGCATTACCTTTCGAGCAATTGGCGGTTGGACGCGCGTCTCGCCACGAATACGCACCGGGTTTATCGCTTCGAACCTGCTCCGCGGAGGACCTGGTCGTGATGAAGCTGTTCGCGTCTCGGCCTCAAGATGTTCGCGATGCACAAGGAATCGCGCTCAAGCACGGCAAGCGACTTGATTGGGCGTACATTGCCGAACAGCTTGAGCCATTGGCCGAGTTGAAAGAAGAACCCGAGATCATGGACACGCTTCGCCGTATCCGCAAGCTCGCCTAACCCGCCACGCGCGCGATCATGTTCACGAGCTTTCGATACGGCAACTCCTGCAAGGTTCGAAATGGCAGCCACTCGCCGTCGCGCCACGACGAGTAATACCAACGCGCCAGCAGCGCGATGTGTTCCTGCCGCTCCTGCACCGTGCGGGTGCGCGGCAGCAAGGCATGCACCACTTCATGCAGACGACGATCCATCGATACCGGCTTTTCGGCGTTGGCTTCGACGGCGAATGGCACGGGCGTCTGCCAAGCGCCATCGAGCAAGAACAGCAGCAGAACGGTATGCGGATCGCGGGCCTTCACGACGGCCACGCCATGCATCGACGCGCCGTCGGTGGCGAGTTCGTCGCGCAGCTTCCACGCGCCCTGGATTCGCTCCAGCCGCTTGTGCTGGCGCGAGGCTTCTTCGAACTCCATGTCGGCCGAAGCGCGGTCGCGCATGCGTTCGACCGTATCGGAAAGCGAGCGGCCCTGCGTTTGCAGGAACTCGGTGAGACGGTCGACTTCGGTGGCGTACTCATCGCGGCCGACGACATCCTGACAGGGCCGCATACACTGACCCATCTCGCCATAGATGCAGCCGGGATGATCGGGATTCGGATCGAGATCCTCCTGACAGCGGCGGATCTGAAAAAGGTCGAGCGTCTCCTTCTCAAACCCTTCCGCGTTGGCGCGTGTGCGGAAGGGCCCAAAGGCCGCGCCGCGCCCGCCGAGTCGCGTCGTCACCTGCGTGCGAGGGAACGGGTTGGCGGTGAGGATACGCACGAAGACGGGCATCTTCAGGTTGCAGAGCTTGATGTAGGTGTCGGGAAAGAACTCGCGGGCTTGTTCGTAAAAGATGGTGGCCGATTCGAGCCGTGATGAAGTGGACCAGTATTCGAGCGTGTCGACAACGCCGCGCAGATTCAGCGCGCTGCGCAGTCGATCCGCCGACTTCAGTAGCCGGCGCACACGGCGGCCGAGTAGGGCGGTCTTGCTCAAGTACGGCCGGCTATTGGCGGCGCGCAGCAGGAACACGGCGGGAGTATCGGGCAATGCGGCGAGCAGCGCGTCGAGTTCGGCGCCGGGCGGCGGCAGGGCGATCGAAACCGGATCACTTGCCATAGATCGAGTAGTAGTCGGCCTCGCTCAACCGCGCGACTTGCTTGACCGCGAGGTTCTCTTCGACATGCTTTGTATTGCTCATGCCGACGAGCGAGACGGTCATGCCGGGCGCGGAGCGCGAGAACTGAATCGAGCGCTGTGCGTCGGTCGTGAGGCCTGGGAACTTCGGGGCGAGTTGCGGCGGAAGGTCCTTCGTCAACCGCCCTTGCAGCACCGTTGCCGAGCCGATCACCGTGACGCCGCACTCGCCGGCGGCTTGCAGCAACGAGGTCCCGCCGCGCTGATTGCGCAGGCTGAACGCTTCATGCATGGCGAGATTAAACGGCAGTTGGACGAAGCGGAATCGATGGCCGGGTCCGGCGATGTTGCGGGCGGTATCGGCGAGATCGTGGAGCTGCATCGCGTTGTCCTTGGCGCGAAAGCCGTTCCAGGTCGCGGCGCCGTAGAAGCGAATCAGACCGCGCGAAACCAGCTCCTCGCAGCGTTCGAAGGCGCGCGGGATCAGGCTTGCGAGATCACTCTGCGTTTCGGGGTTGTGCAGGTAGAAGATGTCGACTTGCGCGACGCCGAGGTTGGCGAGCGAGGCGTGCAGATTCGCTTCGAGAAAGCCGGGATCGAGCGAGTGGCCGGGCTCGTCGATGCGGTAACCGGCTTTGGTGCAGAGGATCAGTTCGTCGCGATTGCGTCCGGCGATAGCGCGCGCGATCGCTTTTTCCGAGCGCTCGCGGCGATAGTTGCGGGCGGTGTCGATGACATTGATGCCGCCGTCGATGGCCGCATGCAGTGCCGCTTCATAGGCGCGATCAGTGTCATCGTCGGCATTGCC
>VFZQ01000039.1 GCA_016871135.1 Acidobacteriota bacterium
CTCAATCGCTTCATCCACTCGCTTTAGGACCAGCATCGTGCGAATCATCGTTATCTGAAGCGACGAATCGCCTTGCTTCCTCTGGTCGGCCGCGCGGAAATGTTCGAGCGCCTTCTCGGCATCGTTATCGGCCAACGAAATGAACCCTTGCATGCGCAAGTCCTCAAAGCTGCCCTTACCGCGTGTTTGCATCTTCCCGGCCAAATCTTTGATGTCCTTCATCAACCCTTTGAACTTGGTCGGGTTCGAAGCATACGCGGTTAGATAGATGTCGGCCAGTTTGCTGTGTGCATCCATGTTATCCGGCAACAGTTCGACGGCGCGCTGCAGGTTACCGACGGCCTCGCCGGCATTGCCCAATCGAAGGTTCGTCAGCGCCAGCTTGTAGTAGGCTTCGCCGAATCGTGGATCGCCCTTGATTGCATTCAAGTACATCAGCCGGGCCTGTTTGTATTGGCCTTTATCGTAGTACTTGTTGCCCCCTTCCATCGCGCGCTTTTTCTTCGCTTCCGGTCCGCAACCGACCAGAAACAGCGCCAGGGTGGCAATCAAAGTCCGAAACAAAAATTGAGACATATGTTTAGCGTTCATTGCAGCGTGAGGGAACCTCCATCATCATAGCGCGACAGCATGCCGCGTTGGAGGGTTCCTTTTCTGTTATCGGCCGATAGCGGCGTTTCGTTTAGACGCTATTCCACCGAAACCCAAGGAACGACTGGCCCGGTGATCGAGCTATTCACGCCGCCGATCGTGACGACGACCTCCAGCCGCTGGCCCTTTTCGTGGAAGCCGGGTACGCGCATATTGAGCTGATACAGCCCGACGTAGCCGGGCACCAAGCCGCTCCAGTCAACAATCACTTCCTCTTGGGCGCGGAAGCCGCGCGTCTTGTCGGCGTCCGATTCGACCTTCTTGAAGTACACTTTGACCGCATCGGTTTCAAACGTGCGATCGGTGGGAGCGGGCGCTCCCGATGCGATCCGCGTCGTCCCTTTGGGGTTGCCGAGGCCAACGGCGTACATGACTATCGGTTCATCCCGCTTCGCTGGCCGCTGCGGCGTGATCGGCTCACCGTTGGCCCGGAAGATCAGGGCGCGGTTCGATTCCGGTTCGGTCAGCACAGCCGGCGCGTACTTAGTGACGGTGAGTTGGACCGGCTGGGAAGATATCTTACGGTCGATCGACCGAATGATCATCGTATGGCGACCGGCGGCCAGTTCGGTTGGAATCTGGGCGTTGATCTGGCCCGACGAAGCCATCAAAAGCGGAATCGGCGTATTATTCACCGTGACGCAGGTTCCGCCCAGAACCGAGGGCAGCGGCGTCGTGGACGCGACCTGTTCCGACCCGAGGTTTTGTCCAAAAATCGACACCAGCGCGTTCGGCGCCGCCGATGTCGTGAAACTGCCCACGTTGACGATTCCATTGGTCGCGACCGCCGGCCGGCCGGCCGGCGAGGGGGGATCGAGCGGCACCACGCTCAGCCCGCTGGTCGAAAGAACGTAGGCGGTCGTCAGCGAACCGTCGACGGCCATAGTCCGGCCGTCGATATTGGCTCGCGCGTTCCCCATTACTGTCGAAAGCGGTCCCTCGAGCACGGGCACCTGCCGCACGGTCAAGCCGGTGTTGATATCGACCAGCTCTACGGTTGGGGAATCGGTAACCGGAGCGTTCGCGTTAGCGCGAATCGGTTGTGTGTAACGGGAGAACTGCGAGCCGGAGGCTGCGAAAACCGCCGAGATCGGCCGCGTTGTCGGAACGTTGGGAACACCCGGCCGAATCGGCAGCCCGCCGCCGCCCGGCGTATTTCCAACGCCGGCGATGGGCGAAAGGCTCTGATTCAATACAAGTCCATTCACGACAAAATACTGACCGCGCGGGCCGGCGCTGACCGGACCGAAGTAACCGGTGATCGGCGCGGGTGCAACCTGCCGTGCCGCAACAAAGTCGTCGACGGCCGCGTCATAGAGATACGCATTCCCGTTACCGGCCAGCAGAAGCATGAACTCGCCGTTGGGCGTCGCCGCCATCGTACGCGGAGCCGGAACCGTGTTGGCGCCAATGACCGCGCTCAGACGCCGCGGAACCAGTTCGTCGCCGATCACGCGCCACAACGTGCCGTTGCTCATCACCACCTGCAATCCGTTCTGCGTCGCCGCGATCACCGAGGGCGCAATAACCGGGACATTGCCGTTAAACGGTATCGCAGGCATCTTGATCCGGCCCGCGAGTTCCAGCTTCTCCAAATCGATGACATGAATCGCTTCGCTGCCCGAACTGGCGACATAGAGCACCGACGAATCCGGCGATATCGCCAGCGAGCGCGGGAGTTGCCCAACCTTGATTGGCGACAACAACCGCCGGGCGCGGGTGTCATACACCTCGACACGGTTCAAACCCGAGTTGGCGATGTAGAGCCTGCCGCGGACCGGATCGCTAACAATATCCACCAATCCTTCGTTCGGAGAGATTCCGGTCCGGATCGGAACGATCTCGCCGCGAGAGTCAGTATTACGCGAGTTTTGATAGACCCGAAAACTCGATGGCACGTTGACTGCCTGCGGCGAAGTTAAAAGGAAATCGTGAGACGGACCGGTACCGAGCGACCTCGTATTCGTGTTGTTGAATACGAGATCGTAAACGACGTTGTTGCCTTCGCGGCTCGGCCGAACAGTGGGCGCGGTTTGAAGAATCCCAATCTGCTGAGTGTTCAGTCCTCCCGGTACCTGCCCGCCGCCAGGAAGCGCGGGAATAGGCAAGCCGGGAATTGGGCCTGGACCAATGATAATGATTCCGCCGCCGGGCGCGCCCCCACCGGGTCCGCCGATCCCGCCGAGCCCAGGCACCGGCGCGCCGCCGAGTGATTGCAGCAAAGTCGGCGTCACCACAATCGGCCCCTGCGCGCGGCCGCTGTTCACGATATCGAGGCGGATACTCCGCCCCTCGGCCGTGGAATTGCACTGGTCGTTGGCAAGCAGCACGTTATAGGAAGACGGTTGTATGATCGGATTCCGGACTGCTTCGTTGAGCGGGACAATCGTGAAGCCGGACTCCGACAGCGCATAGATCGTTCCTCCGTCGGGAGAGATGACCATCTTGCCGGCAAGGTTCTCCGGCAACTGGAGCGCGTCGTTGATAAACAGGTTGTCGGGATCGTTGATCATCAACTGCGTGATATTCGGACGCGCCGGCGGATTGGCGACGGGCGCGAGATTAAACGCCGCATACAACGCGGATCCGTTCGGTGCGAAAATACTGCCACCCTGATTCTGCTGCAAGTTGAACTGTTGACCGGCCAGAGCGAATCCTTGCGCTGTGATGTTGGTCGAAATCGGGAACGGCGCATTCGCGGCGTTCTGTTGCGCCAGCACGGTCAGCGATTCGGTCTCAAACAACCGTAGCCCGACCATGAAGCGGGAGCCGTCCGGCGACACCGACAGCACCGTTGATGTATCGCCGACAATGCGGCTGCGCAAAACCGACCCCGAAGCGGACTCGTAGACGAAAACGACCCGGTTCGTCGCTTGAAATGCATTCAGACCAATAATTCTTGTCCGGTCCGGCGTCGCCAGCAATTGGCTCCGATTCGCCAGAAACGTGCGGCCGGCCAGCGGAGGAAGCTGCGGCGGCAGCGGAGGAGGCGGCGCGACCGGAACGGTCAAAACGCTCCGCCCGGAGTCGGTGGCGTTGGGATCGTAAATCAGAAGCGTGTTTAACAGGTTGTTGGCGCCTGAACCGATCGTGGTAATCAGCACCCGTTCGTCGGCCCCGACGGCAATGCCTTCCGGCCGGGCGGGCAGACTCACCTTGTTGACCACGCGCGGCGGATTCGACCGCGTATCGATGACGTTCACCGACGCCGCGTCATGGCAGTTGACGTAAAGAAAGCTTCCATCGGCGTTCAGCGCTGCCGCCAACGGGTTAGCATCGGTCGGAATGGAAACGATGATTCGCCGCTGCGTGGTCGAAAAAACGTCGATGCGATTGTACGGAACGCTTCGAACCAAATACAGCAAATCGCGCTGCTGGTCGAGCACGATATCGGCCGCGCCGCCGGTCACGTTGATCACCGTTCCCAGCGTGGCGCCAACCGCCGTATGCGAAAAGATTGAAAGGAAAAGGGTTATCGCGAGAATCGGTCGTAGTGCGCGCATGAATCCACCAATATAACCCTTCCGGAAGTAGTTAGTTGCGGAGCGTCGCCAGCAGCGTGCCGGTTTCGCGAAGCAGATCGAGGCGGGCGCGGTCGGCGGCATAACGGGCGTCGAAGAGCGCCATCCACTTTTCGTTCTCGATGTAACGGGACTCTTCCAACTGCTTTTGCGTAACGCGGCCCTCTTGCTGCAATGCCAGAAGCAGACCGGTCTGCTCCCGCGCGACGTCCAAATCCAGCCGCGCGACCTCGGCGTTCGATTCGAAAGCCTTGACCTCGGACCACGCTTTACGCGTCCGCACTGCGATACGCGCCCTTTCCATGTTGATCTGCGACCGCAGCCGGGTGGTTTCGACATCCGCCGCCGCCCGCTGCGCCTTGGCCGCTGTGCTGGGAAACAGGGGCACCTGGAACGAAACGCCGAACTGCCCGTTGTGGCGTTGGAATCGGTTGAAGAACTTATCGTAGTTGTTGAATCGAGCGAACAGCCCGTACTGCGCCACCAGATCGACGCGCGGCAAGGCGGCAGCCGCGTGGGACCGGCTCTCGATCGCGGCGGCGGTTAACATCGATTCCAGCCGGCGGATTTCGATGCTGCCATTGATCGCGGCGGCGACCGCGGCTTCCTCGGAATCCACCGCCGGTCGAACGGCGGCCTCGCTCTCGGCCGGTTGAATGCGATCGCCGGCCGACAGACCGGCGATCAGCGCCAGTTGGGTCTCCGCTTCGACGCGCGCCAGGTCCAACTGCAGCGCACGCTGCCGCGACTGTGCGACTCGAAGCGCGGCGCGCCGGGTCTCGATCGGCAATTCCCTGCCCTCGGCTACTCTGGCCTGCACCGACTTCTCGACTTGCTCCAAATTCTCGGTCTGCGACCGTACGCTCCGCGCGGCCGCGGCAAGCCGCCCGGCTTCCAGATAAAGCGCCGCCGTCCGATAGGCCAACTCGTCCCGCTTCATCTCGGTTCCGATGCGCACGGTTTTCTCGTCCTGCTTGGCTTTATCGATCATCAGCCGCAGCGGTCTGTTGAAAACGCTGGCGATCGCGCGCGATTCGAGAATCGATGGCGCCGAACCCTCGATACTGAGCGGAAAGCCCGACGAGTAAGCCAGCCCGCTTCCGGCGAAGAGCTTTGGGCGAAACGGGTCGTGCGCGGCCTTTATGCCCTCCGCCGCTTTCTTCTCGTCAAGCCGCGCGAGGACCAGATCCGGGTTCTGCTCGCCGACCGCGTGCAGAACTTGCGCCAGCGTCATGGTGCGGGTTTCACCGCTCAATAGACCGCACGTAAATAGGAAAACCAGACGGGAGGACATAACACCTCCATTGTCGCCGTTTAGAACGGATCGGGCATCAGACAACCGATCGGCTGGCCGGGCGGCGGCTCGAGAGGCTTGGGCACCGGTATCACTTTCGGGTCGCGTTCGAAGCGATCGATCTGCGCGATCGCAAACCGGTACAGCGCCTCCCACGACGCATCGTTCGAGCCCTTGTTCGTCAGCGCCACTTTCACTCGCCGCAACGCCCCCGCCGCCTGTGCGCGCGCGCCCGGAGCGGCCTGTTCGTTGGCCGCCAGAGCCATCAAGTGATGCAGCGCGACCATGTTGACGGCCTTCTGAATTTCACTCTGCATGCCGGCGCGGACCGGCGCGTTCCAAGTCGCGGCCAGCAATCGTTCGATCACAAACGCAAAGCCGGGCTGCGTGTTGTCGCGCGCTCGCAGTTGATCCAGCCGCGCCGCGCGATCGGCATGCAGCAATAGACCCAGCGAATGATTGGCCGCCGATTCCGCCGCCGCTACCGGATCGAAGGTCCGGCCGGTGCGGCCGCGAAACTGCTCCCGCGTTTCGTCATAACCGTAGGCGATCGGCGGAATTTGGGCAAGCAGCTTCTCGGAGAGATCGAGGTGTTGCGGAGCGAGAGTCCGCAACAAGGCTTCCAACGCGCGCCGCTGCTCGGCCGCCGGAACGATCTTGGTCGCGAACTGCCCATCGCCGCGGAGTGCGTAGTTGTAGTCGACGCCGCCTAGCGATTTCGCCGCCGCTTCGGTCTGATAGCGGTGCATCAGATAAATCGGCACAAGTGTGTCGCCGATCGCGCTCATCGGCTCACCCGGCTTGATCACATCGGCGGAAAATCGCGCGAGAACCTTGTCTCGAATGTCCATCACGCGGTTTAACTCATCGACCGCATTCGCGTTGTTGTCCCATAGATGCGAAACCGGATTCGAACCGCCCGGATCGCGCGCCTCGTCGTCGGCGATAAAGCGAAGCCCCTTCGCGCTCGCATCACGCAGGACCTTATCGAGCGCGGCCGGTTCGGCGGCCGAATACCCGTAGGAAATCGACACCTTGTCCCACTCGCCAATGCCCGTTGCGTAAGCACTCGCAAGGTCGATCTCCCCGTTGGATTTCAGACCAATCAGTGGATGCGGATAGTCCATCACACTCGCGCGATTGTTCACCGACGAGGCAAAATTATGCGTGAGCCCAAGCGTGTGACCCACCTCGTGCGCGCTCAACTGCCGTATCCGCGCCAGCGCCATCTCGCGCATTGCCGGATTAGCGGGCTTTCCTTGTCCATAGGGCGCCAGCAAGCCTTCGGCGATCATGTAGTCCTGGCGCATTCGCAGCGAGCCGAGTGTGACGTTGCCTTTCAGAATTTCGCCGGTACGCGGATCGATCACCGCGCCGCCGTAGGACCATCCCCGCGTCGATCGGTGCACCCAATGAATCATGTTGTAGCGGATGTCGAGCGGGTCCGCGTCGGCGGGAAGAATACGGACTTGAAACGCATCGCGGAATCCAGCGGCTTCGAATGCCTGATTCCACCATCGCGCCCCGTCGACAAGCGCGGTCCGTATGGGCTCCGGCGTGGCGTTATCGACGTAGTAGACGATCGGCTTGACGGCTTCTCCCGAGGCCTTCCGCTCCAACCGGTGCCGGGTAATCAATCGCCGCGCAACCTTGTCGCCGAGCGGCGCGGCGTAGTCGGCGTACTCGGTTGGGAAAAAGCTCGACCGCGTGTCGAAGGCCCGCGGCTTGTAGTTGCCGTCGGGCAGCCGGACGAAAGAATAATGCTCGCGGAGCGTAATCGACTCGGCGTCGGGGGAGACCGAACGAACGTAGCGGCCCTGCGGTTCTCCCGCGAACGTGAGCGAGACTTCGATCTCGGTGTTGTCCGGGAAGCTGCGAGTCCGATCGAGATAGAGCGCCGATCGCGACGCATCGACACGATAGGTCCCCGAGCGGGCCATACGAAGCCGGTCGGCGGCCCGATGTCCGTCGCGCAATACGAACGGGGTGATATCGATCAACACGCGGTCGCCATCTTCGGCGGCAACGCTGAAGCCCCAGTGCGTCGACTGCGCGAAGGCGTCCTCCACGGCGCGGCGCTCGGCGGCGTCAGGGGTATTGGCGCGGTAGCGCAGGTTCTTTTCGACCAGAAGGATCTTCGGGCCGACTCGGTCGAAACGGAGAATTCGCTCCTGCCCGATCTGATTGCGATCAAGCCCCACATCGTTTGAACCGAGTCCGCCGGCCAGCGACGTGTAGTAGAGAAACTCTTCTCCCATACGCTCGATTTCCAGAAACAGGTTTCCCGCCTTCGCGTCCCAATAGAGAGGGAAGAACCCTTGCATCTTCCGCATGCCGGCCGTCTTTTCGGCGATCGTGGCGGCAGGCGAGGCGAAGTGTAGAAAAAGGCAAACGGCGGCTAAGACACGCATCCGTCTATTGTCGTATGTTTGATAGGAGATCCGATGCTGTTCCGCTGGCTTGTCATTACGAGTGTTTCCTGCCTTGCACAGACAGTGTGTCAGCCAACGCTGGCTTACTCACCTTGCGAGATCGCCTTCGATCTGAACGCCGAAGAACGCAAGCAACACCCTAACCCCTACTGGAGCGTGGAACTGCGCGCCGAAGTTCGTTCGCCCGAGTTCAAGACCTATCAGGCCTACGCGTACTACGACGGCGCCGGCAAGATGGTCATCCGTTTCGCGCCGACTCAATCGGGTCCCTGGGACTTTCGCGTCACTTCCAACCTGCCTCGGTGGAACGGAACGCAGGGCCAGTTTCAGGCCACGCCGTCCGATCATCCCGGCTATGTAATTCCGCGCAATGTCCGCCACTGGTCGATGACCGAAACCAGGAAGCCGCATCTGTGGATGGGCGACACGATGTACACGTTCGCCTCGATTGACCGCGGCGCGTTCGACCCTCTGATTTCCAAACGCGCCGAACAAAAGTTCAACCACATTCGAGGGCATCTGATGGGCGCCGATCCCATGCAAGCCTTCCCCGCCCCGGACAAGCCCAACTACGCCTTCTTCGACGAGGTCGACAAACGGGTCCGCGCGATGAACGAAAAGGGACTCACGGCCGACCTGATTATCGGACGCGATGAAAACCACTTGGCCAAGCATTTTCCGGAGCGCGCGCAGCGCGAGCGGTTGATCCGCTTTCTCGCCTCGCGCTACGCGGCTTATGGCATCACCTGGCAGTTGATGCAGGAGTTTGAGGAGTACGCCGACGGCCGGGCCGTCGCCAGGGAAATTGGCGAGTGGCTGAAGAAGTACGATCCCGTCGGGCACCCCAGAACGGCGCACACGGTGGCCACTTCGGCGCCGCTGCTTGGCGACGGCTGGATGGACTACATTCTGTATCAGAGTTCCGACGATCACCTCAACGCAATCGAACGCCAGATCTTCACCAAGCCCTTCGTGAACTCCGAGTTCGGCTATGAAAACAGCGGCGCCGGCAAGAGCCACGATCACCACGTCGCTTCGGACGAGTTTCGGAAACGCCTATGGCGGTCGGCGATGAACGGGCAGTATCCGACGTTCGGGAACACCGGCACCTACGGCGGCAAGCAGGTTCCGTTCGACGCGAAGTTCGCCGACTCGCCCGGCGCCAAGTTCATGACCAACTGGTTCGACTTTTTCTCGAAGACCCGCTACTGGGATCTCGAACCCTACTTCGATGTCGACGGCGGGCGCGCGATGGCGCTCGAAGGCATCGAGTACATCGTGTATGTCGAGAAGCCGTCGGGCCCGGTCGAAGTGCTCACCGAAAAACACGGCTACGAGATCTACTGGTTCAATCCCATTACCGGCGAGTACCTGCGGCAGAAGGATTGGAAGGGCGAGAAGTGGGTGGGCGAAGCGCCCAACGCGACGCAGGATTGGGTGCTGCACATCTCACGCGACGGCAAAAAGGAAGGCATGCTCCGTTCATACAAGTTCGAAGCCCGCCACGTGCCGGTGCAGGAACTCGAGTCGCAAGCCAAGATGGTCCCATTTGAGATCGCCGAACCGGCCGGCGATACGATTTCAGTTTCAAAACCGCCGAAATTTTCGATCACGCTCAAACGGCAAACGCGAGCCACGCGCGCCATGCAATTTCTCATCACCGGCGAAGTGACCAGCAATGGACAAGGGTATCGGGTGATGGGCACGGGCGCGTCGGGAACGCTGAAGATCCCGCCGGGCCTGCAAAAACAGTTGCCCGGAGTATTGTTGTTGCGCGTCAGCGCGCTCAACGCCAACGGAAAGGCGTACGCGATCGACCGCGTGTTCAAACTCGTTCCATGAGCGCTCCGCTGGTGTTGGCCGTCGATACAACGGCCGTGTTTGGCAGCGTGGCGATTGTCGGCGGCGGCGAGCGTATCATTGCCGAAACCGAGCTGCGCGCGCCGGATGGCTATGATCAGCTCTTGTTCGACGAGATAGGAGCGATCCTAAAGCGATCGGGCTTGACCCTGCGCGACATCGACCTGTTCGCGAGCGCCAGCGGGCCCGGTTCGTTCACGGGCGTGCGCGTCGGGCTGACCGCAATGAAGGGCTTGGCCGCGGCGCTGGATAAGCCTGCGATCGGCATCAGCAATCTGCGCGCGATGGCCGCGATGGCGGAGGGCCAACTGCGCGCGCCGATACTCGATGCACGCCGCGGGGAGATCTTTGGCGCGGTCTACAGCGCGGATGGCCGCTGCGTAATCGAAGAGACCGTCGCCCCGATGCGCGACTGGCTGGCGCGAATTCCGGCGGAGGTGACATTCATACTAACCGGCGCAAGTCCGTTCGATGCGACACTACCCCTGGATGCCCGTCGATCCCTCGTCGGCGCAGCGCTGGCCGCCACGATCGGGCGAATCGCGGTTTCAGAATTTGCATCCGGCCGGCAGCTTCACCCCGCCGCCGTCGATGCGAACTACGTCCGCCGCGCCGACGCCGAATCGAAGTGGACCGACCGTTAGCGCTGTAGCTCCTTCGGCACCCGCTCCCGATCATGCCCTTCGACCAGCAGCTTCCAGGAAACCGGCACCGTCTCGGGAGGATAACAGAGCTTGTCGTTGCAAGCCTGGTAGCGAAATTCGCCGGCAACCTCCAATTCGCTCGAAGTCAGCGCGCGCTGGTTGCCGATAGTGATTTCGCGCGAAATTCGAATCGTCCCTTCATAAGCGGGAACCTTTTGCGGAGAGCCGTAGAGAATCATCTGCTTCGGCACGGGCCACAAGGAATCCGCCGGCTTGACCGCGGGCGATGGCGCGACCGTCCAACTCACCGGAATAAAATCGGATGGCGCACCCGGCGCATAGGCGTGTAGCCCGTCCGCTAAAACGGCTTCGATCTCCAACCGAACTCTCTGCCCCGGCTTAACGACAGCCGTACTCGCGCTCGTCGTCAGCTTGATGCGCGGTTTTTCGATCGTCGCCCGCGCCGACGGCTGCGGCTGCTGAAACCGCCCGGCCAGTATCGCGGCGACAGTCATGCGTTCGGTGTAGTCGTCTTCGAAGTACTTCGCTTCGACGATTCCATTGGCGTTGACGATGAATAGCCCTGGATGCGGAATGCCTTTGGCGAAGCCGTTCGCTTTTTCGTTCAGGATCCCCCAGCCTTGAATCACCTTTGACTCCGGATCGGAGAGCAGCGGATAGCCGATGTTCTTTCGCTTGGCGAAATGCGCCAGCGCCTCTGGCTTGTCATAGCTCAACGCCGCGATTCCGTATCCCAGCTTCCGCACCGCGTCTTGTTGTGTTCCCAACTCCACGAGTTGAGTCTTGCAGTACGGTCACCAATCCGCGGAGCGGATGAACAGCACGAATAAACCCTTCGGACCGGAGAGCGAACGGAAGTCGCGCATCGCCCCTGTTTGATCGACCGCGGCCAACACAGGCGCCTTATCGCCCGGTGCCGGTCCATACCGTTCGGCCAGCGTCGGCGGAGTCGGCGGCAGTTCCTTGATCAGCAGATCTTTGAACTCAACTTGAATGCCGGGACCGCTGTGCACTTGCAAGGCAATGAACCCGGTCGATGCGATGCCGGACTCCCGTTCGACATACTCCACCGTGCGCTTGCCGTTGAGCTCCAGCGTGATGCGGGCGCCTTCGGCGGTGACAACATAATCGTTCCAACCGCTCTTGTCGAGACCCGCCAGCGATTCCGGCGGCGCTTGCGCAAGCACTCGTTTCCGCCGCGATTCGTCGTACAGACAGCCCCAGTACTGCTGGCCGATGTCGGCCTGAAAGCCGGAGACCTCATGTGAGTCCGGAACCGGTTTGCTCCGGAACTGAATGCCGGAGTTGCCGGCGCCGTCCTTCAAGCGAAACTTCGCTTTCAGCACGAAGTTGCCGTAGGACTTCTTCGTGCGCAGGAAGTCGTTGTATTTCAGACCACTGTGCCGGCCGGTGATAACGCCGTCTTTGACCGACCAGAGCGCCGCTGTGTCGACGTCGAAGGCGTTGAGCGTCCGCCCGTCAAACAGGGGTTGGAACTCGGGCTGCGCCGCAAGTGGCAGACTCAAAAGCGCGGCTGTCAGGAGAGGAAGCTTCATCTGTAGAACCATTATGACCGCTCTGGCCGATTCTATTCCCGGGGTCGCACCATTTCACCAACATTCTTTCGAGTTCGTCGGCGCGAACCGGCTTAGGCAGGTAATCGTCCATGCCGGCGGCGACGCAGTTTTCCCGATCACCCTGCATGGCATTGGCGGTTAGCGCAACGATTGGAACGTGCGCGCCCGTCCGGACTTCGGACCTGCGAATCGATTCGGTCGCCTGGTAGCCGTCCAATACGGGCATGTGGCAATCCATGAGGATCACGTCGAACCCGCCTTGCATCGCCGCGGTCGCGGCCGTTTCGCCGTCCTTGGCAAGTGTCGCTTCCACGCCAAGTTTTTCCAGCATTCGAAGCGCGACTTTTTGATTCACCGCGTTGTCTTCGGCGAGCAGCACCCGAGGCCGCCGGCCGAGCAGCGTCTCTAGTTTTTCCGCCCCCGATATCGCGCGCTGCAGCGCCTCCAACCCGGGACCGGGTGTCACTTCGAATAGCTCGGTAAATACGCGCTCCATGTGCGCGATCCGGACTGGGCGGGCAATCGCGGCGGCGACACCGCCCTGCTCTTTTATCTCCGAAAGTTTGGAACGCTGCCATTGCGCCGCTGTGTACACGATCGGGGTGCTCCGCAACGGCGTCAAGCCTTCCCATCCGCGCGATTCCACAGCTCGATAACTGACTATCGAGGCATCGAAGCTGACCCCCTCGGGTCGGGCGGTCGAAGGTGTAGCGATCGAATGCGCCTCGGCGCCCAAATGCCACAAAATCGAGACGGCCTGTTCGCAAGTGACCGGCGACGGATCGACGACAAGAATCGTCTTGCCGGCCAGCGGCGGTTGCTTCGCGACGAAAGATGCCACGACAGGAAGCTCCGCGCTGAACCAGAACATGCTGCCTTGGCCGGGCTTACTCTCCAACCCGACGCCGCCGCCCATCATCTCGGACAGCTTCCGGCAAATCGCCAATCCCAGTCCAGTTCCTCCCTATTTGCGCGCGGTCGAATTGTCGACTTGGCTGAACGACTGAAACAGCCGATTCTGCGCTTCGACTGGAATACCAATACCCGTATCGCGCACCTCGCACCGAACCACGGTGGCGCGCGGAGAAGAAGATTCCACCAACAACCGGATCGTAACGTCACCGGTTTCGGTGAACTTGATCGCATTGGATGCCAGGTTAAGAACGATCTGGCGTAGCCGGCCCGGATCGCCCTTCGCCAGCGCGGGAAGCCTGGGATCGAGTATCGCAGTCAGATCGAGGCCCTTTGCCCCAGCGCGCTCGGCCATCAGGTCGACGACCTCTTCAATCATCTGGCGCGGCGAAAACTCGATCGACTCCAACTCCATCTTGCCCGCTTCAATCTTCGAAAAGTCAAGAATGTCGTTGATGATCGTCAGCAGCGCCTCGCCCGACACCCGCACGGTTTCGGCCTGCTCCCGCTGCTCCGGAGTCAGCTCGCTTTCCAAAAGCAGCGAATTCATTCCGATCACGCCGTTCATCGGCGTTCGGATTTCGTGACTCATCATCGCCAGGAAATCGCTCTTCGCCTTGTTCGCCGATTCCGATGCCTGAATCGCCCGAACCAGCGCCTCTTCGAACTGCTTGCGTTCCTCAATCGAAGCGACAGCCCCAACCATGCGCAGTGGCCGCCCGTCCGCGCCGCGTTCGACGACACGGCCGCGGTCAAGCACCCACCACCAGCCGCCACCCTCGCTACGCACGCGGTACTCGCACTCATACGTCTCAATATGGCCCTCCAGGTGCGAAGTAAGCGCCGACTGCATGCGCGAAACGTCTTCCGGATGGACCAGACTCAAGTACCGTTCCCGAGGGCCGTTGATGTGCTCTTCATCAACCCCGAACATCGAAATCAAGACTTCCGAGCAGACAACCATACCCGAATCCAGATCCCAATCCCATGTACCCTCCCGCGCGCTTTCGAGCGCCAAATGCAGCCGCTCCCGCTGCCGGTGCAATTCGGCTTCCTGCGCGCGGCGCCCGGTAACGTCCTCGATCGATCCGACGTAACCGGCGCCTTCGCCCGAGAATTCGACGCGCTTGGCGCGGATCTCGCACAGCACCGTCCAGCCGTCGCCGCGTTCAAGCGACACTTCGGCGAAGAAATTCGCATTTCGTTCGCGCGCATCGGCCCACTGCGCGGCGACCCGTTCACGATCATCCAGCGCGATCGTCTCCAGCCAGCCGGCACCGAGCAACTCCTTGGTTTGCCGGCCCGTTACCCGCCCGAACACGTCATTGGCGTACACGAATTCTCCGGTCGCCTTGGTAACGAACATCCCGACAGGCGACGCCTCGCAAATCGTACGAGCGCGGCTTAGCGCTTGTACCACCTCGGCTTTCTTCTTCTTCTCGCGAAACCCGAGAATGACTACCATGCCCACCGCGGCAAACAACGCCGCGATGGTGAATCGCAGCACCGTCCGAATCGTCTCTATCGACGTCTGGAGCTTACCGGCCGCCTGCTCGACCGCGATATGAACGCGATAGGATCCGGACCACTCCGACGCGGAGAACGTCCGCCTGCCTTCCGTGTTTAAGTGACCGGACGAGTCGTTCAACCATTCTCCGAACGGGTGCAACACGCGTCCGGTAACCGGCGACTCGGCCAGGATTCGGCCGGCATCGTCGACCAACACGGTGGACTCTTCGCCGTCGGCCTCGTGCTCGGCCGGTAGGGGCCGGAACGCCATCGTGACTCGCCCCGCCCGCTCTCCGATCTCGGCTGAGACAACGAAGGTGGCTTGCTCGGCGGGCGACGCCGGCGGAACAACTCTGGTAACCGGTACTCCGGCGGTACGCGCCGTCAACAGACACTCTTGCTCGGCGATCACCGTCCTTCCGGTTCCATCGACGATTTCCCAACACAGCGCCTCCCGCGCGCCCCCCGTGCCCCGAAGCAGTTTCGCCGCGCTCATTGCATCGCTCGCCTTCACCGCCGCAACGAATTCCGGCTTACCGGCAAGCGAACGCACGTGGGCTTGTCGTACGCGGTACAGGCGCTCCAGCTCGAACTTCCTTTTCACGGCCCGCTCATGCAATGCGCGCGCCAACACCCGGTGCAGTTCCGTTTCCACCAGCGCGTATCCGCCGATCGACAACAACAGCAGCAGCACGCTAA
>VFZQ01000040.1 GCA_016871135.1 Acidobacteriota bacterium
AGGTGTCGGCGAACTTCGACGGCCTGGGACGCAAAATACCGCCGTCGTCGCATCGCCGTTGAAAATCGCAGTATCCGCGACTCTCCGCGCCGGGCCATCTGCGCGGAGAACTAGGCAGAATTAGGCAACTCGTCGATAACGCCGAGAGAACTGAAATGGGTACGTGTTGACGCTCTTCGGAGGGCATTCCGCTTTGTGGTCTCGAATGCACCCGCATCGGCACGCCCGATCAAATTGGAGGCGGACAACCGAACCCTCAAAATGGGGCTCTCTGGTAAGGCTGCGGGGATGGGGGGACTTCGGAAATGCAGCCCCTTCGTCGAGGCATGTGCGCTCCCAGAAAGGAGAACCACCCGAAAAGCCTATAAGGCCAGCTTCGGCGCCATCATCCATTTGAGTATCGCCCGCGGCCGAGCGCCAAATTCGAAAACGTCGACGCGAACCAGTGCGCCCTTCTTGAAATCGACGGCGAGTTCCGGTGCGGAGAGTAGATAGGCCATCATGCCGCTCATGTGCGGTTCGTGGCCGACCAAAAGCAGGCTGGGCTCTCCGCGCAGAGCGCGGACTTCGGCCCAGGTTTCCGCTGGCGAGGCCATGGGCACAAGGGCGTTCGAGGGCACGAGTCTTTCTTCGTAGCCGAGCAGTTCAGCCGCCAGTTCCGCCGTTTGCCGTGCGCGAACGTACGGGCTGGTGACGATCAGACTTGGCGCAACGCCCGCCGTTTTGGCGCGCTTCAAAATCTCGCGCAGACGCTTGGAACCCTCCGCGGTGAGTGCACGCTCCGCGTCGGCGGTCCCGGGTTGGGCATCTTCGGCAATCCCATGCCGGAGGAGGAAAAGTTGCATGGGCTGTCGAAGTTGTTCTTATTCTGCCATACTCTTTTAGTTTCGGGATGCAAAATCTTCTACGCCGGGAGAACGCTCCGGCACTTGCGGCTGGCGGCGCTCTGGCGCTCAGCGTCGTTTCGATTGCGGGTTCGCAGATCCTGCTTGGGCTGTCGATTGTACTGACGATTCGCCGGTGGCGGTCGGCGGCGTATCCACGTGGGGCTTATCTATTGGTACTGTTCGCGGCGCTCACCATAGCCGCTGTACTGGCCGCGCCATCGCCAGCGGCGGGATTTCCGCAAATCAAGAAGTTTTTTGTTTACCTGATTGTTCCGTGCATTGCGACTGCGTATTCCGGGCCCGAATTCGCGCGCAGCGTCTTCGCGGGAATCGGCGCGGGCGGCGGACTGTCGGCGGTTTGGGGCTTCATTCAGTACGCCCGCAAGTACTACGCGGCCGACACCGCGGGCGTGCCGTTCACGCAGTTCTATATCGACAACCGCATCACGGGATTCATGAGCCACTGGATGACCTTCGGCGGCACGATGATGTGCGTTTCGCTGCTGGCGTCTGCGTATGTCCTGTTCCACCGGCCGGTCCGCTGGCGCATCGCGGCGCTCGCGCTGCTCGCCGCCGTTGCGATCAATCTGGCGTGGACGCGCGGCATCCTGATCGGCACACTCGCCGGCGGCTTGTATCTGATCTTCCGCTGGCGGCCGGCCTTCGTGCTGGCGACGCCGGTGCTGGCGATCGGGGCGTTCTTCGCGCTGCCCGAAGCCGAAAAGGCGCGGATCGTTTCGATCGTCCGTCCGCGCGGCGAACTCGATTCGAACTCGCATCGCGTGGCGCTGTTCTTCACCGGCATCGAGATGATCAAGGGCAATCCGCTGCTCGGCGTTGGGCCGGAACATATTAAGTACGAGTTCGAACGTTACGCGCCGGAGAGCGTGCCGAGGCCGGTGCCGCGGCACTGGTACATCGGGCATTTGCACAATGTCTACGTGCAGTTCGCGGCCGATCGCGGCATTCCGGCGATGCTGGCGATCATCGGATTTCTGTTTTGGAATTTGCGGACAATCGCCCAGGCGCGCGGCGATTCCGAGACGCGATGGATGCTGCACGGCGTCGCGGCGTTTCTGGCTGGCGTGCTGGTCGCTGGCGTGTTTGAGCACAACCTCGCCGACAGCGAGATCCTGACCCTGACCCTTGGAATGCTGACGATCGGTGCGCGTCTTGCCTACGATTCGAGGACGACAACGGCCATCGCCAACTCAGACGTATGAGTGATCGTCAGATGAATTCGATTTACGCCCAAGGCGTCGGCGCGCTGTTTGGCGACACCCGATAGGTGGAGCGTCGGTTTGCCGGATTCTTCGCGGCCGACGGCCAGATCTTTCCAAGTGATGCCGCCGGCGAGTCCCGTGCCGAGCGCCTTCATCCCCGCTTCTTTCGCGGCGAAGCGCCCGGCGAGACGCTCGTCGGCGTTTGCCTTCGACATGGAGTAGTCGATCTCGGCTTGCGTATAGACCCGATTTAGAAATCGCGCGCCGAAGCGTTCGCGCGAAGCCCGTATGCGGGGAACTTCCGCCAAATCGCTGCCGAGGCCGAGGATCATTCCTCAATTATGAGCGGTAGAATAGGATCTGTGCATATCGCCGACGGAATCTTGTCCGCGCCGGTCTGGGCTGCCCTCGACGCGGCCGCGATCCCTGCTATCGGTCTGGCCGCGCGGCGGACGCGCGTGGAGCACGCGCCGCTCCTTGGAGTCATGGGCGCGTTTGTATTCGCGGCGCAGCGGATGAACTTTCCGGCGGGGCTTGGTACGAGCGGACACTTGTTGGGCGGCGCCCTGTTGGCGATGACGCTCGGTCCCGGCGCGGCGACGATCGTTCTTACGGCGATTCTGGTCTTGCAGACTTTGGTGTTTCAGGACGGCGGGATTTTGGCCCTGGGCGCGAATGTGTTCAACATGGCGCTGATCGGCGTTTGGGCGGCGTGGATTCCGTACCGGTTTCTGGCGCAAGGCAAGTGGAAGAATTTCGGCTACTTCGCGGCGGCATTTTTATCGGTTCTCGCTTCGGCGGCGGCGGCGATGATTGAAGTGCGTGTTTCGGGCGTAGCGCTGAACGGCGCGGTTGTGTCGATTTCCGCGGCCGTGTTTGTCACGACGGCGATCATCGAAGGGCTGATCACGGTTGCGGTCATGCAGACGATCGAAAAAATGAATCCCGGCTGGTTGCAAACTCCCGACACCCGGCCGAGCCGGGCGATGGGCCTGCTGGCGGGCGCCGCGGTTTTACTGATGGCCGTTGGAGTGTTGTTTATTTCCGGCGCGCCGGATGGGCTGGAATCGCTTGTCGCGCAACTCGGTTTGGAGTCGCGGGAGGTCGTCCATTTTCAGGCACCGATGGCCGAATACGAAGCGCGGATCGCGGGTGGCGATTGGAGCCGCAAGGCGCTGGCGGGATTGGCGGGGTTGGGAATGATCTACATCCTCTGCGCGGGCGTCGGCCGGTTATTGGTACGGCATAGGAGCGCATAAGTTGGGGCCGCTGGCTCGGCGGGATGCGCGCGCGAAGTTAGCGGCGGCGCTCGTCTTTTTGGTCTGCGTTGGAACGACGCCGGCGGGTAACTATCAGCGGATGGCGGCACTGGCGGTGGTCGCGATCGTTTGGATCGCCATCGCGCGCGCGGGGTTGTTTCGATCGCTCTTCAAGGCTTCGGCTATCTTGCCCTTTCCCTTATCGTTTGGGCTGATCAGTTGGTGGGTAAGCGCCGACCCCACGCTTGCCGTGGCGCTTGTTGTGCGGAGTTATCTGTCGGCATTAGTGGTTGTGCTGCTGATGAGCACGACAACGCTGGCCGACATCTTCCGCGGCTTGCAGTCGTTCGGAGCGCCGGCGGTTCTTGTGTTGGTCTTGCAATCCCTGACCCGATACCTTCAGGTCGTTGTCGACCAGGGGCTGCGCATGCGCCGCGCGTCGATCAGCCGGTCCGGCAACGCGAGCCGGCGGCATTCGCTGTGGCAACGCGCCGGCGGGGCGCTGGCGGTGCTGTTCGGTAAGTCGTATGGCCGGGCCGAGAATGTTCACCGAGCCATGCTGGCGCGGGGCTTTCAGGGGACATTTATCGCGCTGCGTCCACATGCCTTGGAATGGCGGGATTTCGCGCTGACGGCTGTCGCGGCGGCGATGAGCGTGGGGGCGGCGTGGCGATGATCATCGAGGTCAAGGGGCTGAGTTATCGGTACTCCGACGGCACGGATGCGCTGCGCGGCGTCGACTTTCGAATGGACGCGTCGGAGTCGGTCGCGTTATTCGGCTCGAATGGCTCCGGCAAGACCACGTTCCTGCTCCACTTAGCCGGATTGTTGGAGGGCGAGGGATCGGTGCGCATCGCCGGGGAGGCTTTCTCCCGATCGTCCGCGCCGGCGCTGCGAGAAAAAGTCGGGTATGTGTTTCAGGACTCCGACGATCAACTGTTCATGCCGACTGTCTTGGAGGACGTGGCGTTTGGACCGCTCCATCGCGGAATGGAGGCGAGAGAGGCCGAGAACCGCGCTCTCGAATTGCTGCGTCAGTTGGGAATTTCGGAACTCGCCGGACGCGCGCCATACCATCTGAGCGCGGGCGAGAAGAAGCGGGCGGCGCTCGCGGGCGTGCTGGCCGTGCAACCTGAAATTCTTATCTTCGACGAGCCGACCACGTTTTTGGATCCGCCGGGACAACGCGAGCTGGCGCACTTACTTCTTGCGCTGCCGCAGGCGAAGTTGATCGCCACGCACGATGTCTGGTTTGCGCGTCAGGTGGCCAGCCGCGCGCTGTTTTTTGAGAAGGGCCGGATCGTCGCCGACGGCCCTATGGACGAAGTGGCCGCTCGGTTCGACTGGCGGCTGCACTAATTTCGGAACGGTATCATATCAAAGGCGCATGCCGAATCCCGTCGTCCATCAGGAAACGTACTTCTTCTTCCCCTTCGTCATCGACAAGGAAGTTGTCGCCAGCGCGCATGGCGACTTCTGGCCGCCGCTGCGAAGTTGGATCGACGGGCTCGACGAATGGATACGCTCGGAGAATTGCGCCACCGCTTCGCCGATCCGCACGAAGCTCGGCGGCTGGCGGCGCGCCAGCTACGAACGGTTCGATCTCGAGTCGCCCGCCTACCAGGACATGGTCTTCTTCCATCCCTTCGTGCGGCGCGTTTTCTTCGACACCAAGACCGGCGATCAGGACACACTCATTCGCGTATATGAGATCACCGCGCCCGAAGGCGGCCCCGTCTTGTGGCACGCCGAAGACCTTCGCAAGCGCTCCTGCACCGTCGCGGTAAAGGACCTTCGGCTCTTCCTGTTCGCCAACGGCGTGGGCATTCTTTCGATCGGCGTCGAGCGTTCGGACTGCTCGGTTCGCGAAGCGCTATGGATGAACGAAATGATGCGCAAGGTCTACCCGACCAGCGGCCGCCAGCGCCGCGAAGGCCGCATCCCGTCCTACTCGCGGTTGGTGCACGAAGGCGACATCCTGGCCGAGGAGACCTTCGAATCGGGCTCGATCCTGCAGTTTCAACCACCGCTGTCGAAACTCGTGCAATCGCTGCTCTACTTCCTGAATTACGACGCCAACGAGTACGAGCAGATCTTCGACGAGCGCATGATTCCCTACACCTACGTCACGATCGCGCGCGATTTCGGCGAAGGCGAGAAGATTCAAATGCTGTTGAGCCGGTTACTTTATGTCGACCGCGATGGCCAGGGATATCGCTACGATCCCGCGTTCACGCGCGAGCAGATGAAAGAGCATTGCTATACGCGCTGGGCGCACGAGGGCACCTACTACGGCTTCACGCGTTATTCAAACGTCACGCTCGCTTACGAGCAAGGCACGCGCGGGCTTCATCTCGCCTCCGAGGGCGACCTGATTCAGCGCATGTTCCAAGGCCGCTACTACCTGATGGCGATCGTCGCGCTCTTCTACCGCGCTACGCTCCTCGACTTCGCCGAGAACGTCGCGCTTGTTTCGCGCCGGCTCTATCACGATCTCGAGCTCGGCACGCTGCAACATCAGAACATGGCGATCACAACCGACCTTCGCAGCGACTTCCTCAACTTCTGCAACTACTGGCACTTTGACGAACTGGCCAACAAGGACGAGGAGATCGAGCACTTCATGATGCAGTGCAAGGCCTATCGTGTTGAAGAACTCCGCGCGCAAGTGGAGCAGGAGATAGACAAGATGAACGCCGCGATCAACGAGTACAACCAGTTCCGTTCGACCGAAGCCGTCAACCGGCTCGCGATGCTGTCGACCATCTTCGGCGCGGGCGCGGTGATCACCGGTTTCTTCGGCATGAACTTCGGCAGCGAGTTTGCACGTTATCTGTTCCATCCCGACGGCGGCACGCACCATTTTCACGACGCCGCCGTGTGGATCGTGTCCATCATCTCGCTGACGATCGTCTTTCTCGGCGTGTGGCTCGTGGCGACCAATTGGAAAGACTACCGCGGCATTCTCCGCTTGCGCGGTTCGCGGCGCTACCGGCTTCACCGTTGGTTTAGCCTTCGCTCAGGCGGAAATCATTGATCACTTCGCCCGCGCGAACCGGGGATTTTTCCGCGAACCGTCGATCGTAATTTTCGAATACGTTCCGGCGCCGTCCTTGGAAAAAAACGGATCCACCGGCTTCAGCGCCCATCGTTTCCAGCCGGTCTGCGTCTGCGAGACTCGCGCCTTCAACTTCACGTCGCCCTTGAATCCCAAGTGTTCGCTGTCGAGATTGTAGTCCCCTTCGAGCGCCATGTCGGCGCCAGGAATCGCAAAGGTCAGAAAGTCGAAGTGAATCTGCTCGTTCGCCATTTGGAACCGGCCGCTGAGGTTCGACACGACTTGGTCGATCTCTTCGTTCTTCGGCTGCCCCTGCGCCTGCCGGCTCATCTGATCGATCTTGTCCTGAATGGCCGACTTCAAGAACTTTCCGTCCGCGATCGTGAACGTACCGTTCAGTTTCAACTTCTCGATCACCTTGCCCGTGAGCGGCGGCACCAAGACGCGCGCCTTCAAGTCGATCAACCCCGTCATGAACGTCTGCTCGCCTCGCATCGCAAGGCGCAGTACGTCCTCCAAGTGTCCGCGCTTGATGACAACATCCAAGTCCGTCGTGCGGCGTGTGTCGCCGTCGTGTTTGAGAACTCCGCCGGTCACCACCATCGCCGTCTTGCCCAGCCGCGCGTGGACCGGCGTCAACTTCGTGTTTCCATTCGTGCCGTCGATTTCGGCATCAAACCGTGCATGCAGCGGCAGCTTGTTTCCCGAGATCTTGAGCGCGAAGTCGGGTACCGTGGCTTCGCCCTTGGCGCGAAGTGCGTTCAGGCGGCCTTCGAACTTGCCCGTTGATCGCAGAGTGCCGCGAATCGCGGAGAATACCGAGAGATCGGCGTGTTCGAACAGGTAGTCGCCCGAGAGCGGCGTCTCGCCCGGTTCGTCCTTGTTCCACGGCCCGAAGCTGCCACTTGCCGTCACATCGCCTGGTGGCTTGGCGTTGCGAATGCTGGCTTCATATCGGAATGGCACGTTGATCCCGGCCTGCTGTAATTGGACTTTTTTCAACTCGAACTGTAGCGGCTGCTTCGTCTTGTCTTTGGGCAGAATCGTTAGCTTCGCGTCGGCGATCAGGACCTCCTCGATCACGACGTTTGACTTCGGCGCTCCCGTTATTTGCACCTGCCCCGCTTGCAGCGCGGGCCGCTCGCCCTTGGGCGGAATCACAATCTCGACGCCTTCCAGCACCACGCGCTTGACGTTCTTGTCGCGGTCGAACAGCTTACCGAGATCCAACTCAAAGCGCATCGATCTCATGCGCAGCAGCGGATCGGCGCCCTTGCGGACCGAGATGCCGCTGCCCGTAACGTTCGCCATCGTACCCACGCCCTTGGTCAGATACAGTTTGATCGGCGAGAATCCCGGGAGGTCGACGTTGAACTCCTCCAACTCCACATCGGCGCCGTATCGATCGCGCATGTAACCCACCGCTTGCTCGCGAATGTACGGAGAGATTTTGTGGATGTAGTTCAACGCGAGATAAAAAAGCACTCCGGCGCCGATGGCCGGAACCGCTACGATTCCTCCGATCCAGAGTAACTTCCGCTTCATGGAGTGATATCGATTATGACGCCATCGGAGCCCAATTTCGCCGTCACCGTCTTTGATCGATCGCCTGCGCGGGCCGTTACCTCATATTCGCCATGAAACCCGCGAACGATCGCCGCGCCGTTCTTGTCCGATTTCAGGTCCGCGTTCGTCCACCACTGTTTGTAGACCATCTCGCGCCACACATCGAAGTTGGGCTTTGTCGACCAATCGCGGCGGAACATCGCACAGCGAGGCCTCCAGTGTCGGCCCTCCCAGAAGCCCCACATCAGGAACGCGTTCGCCGATGGGTGGCTGAAAAACGTGATCAGCAGATCGCGCGTGAATCGAGCCTGCAGCGCCTCGTCAGCGGTGTCGAAGTCGAACTCGGTGATTTCGATCGGCTTGTTGAAGACCGCGAAGCGATCGAGAATGCGGAGCATCTGCTCGGGCGGCGTGGGCCCGCTGAAATGCCCTTGCATGCCGATACCATCCACGGGCGTACCGAGCGAATCGAGATACGAAATAGCCTGATAGTAGTGATTGCGGTGCGCCAAGTTGCCCCCGCCTGCGGACAGGATGTTGTAGTCGTTGATATACAACTTCGCCGCCGGATCGCCCCTTTGCGCGAGACGGAACCACGCCGACATCTCCTCATCGCCAAGGATGCGTTGAAGGTCGCGATTCGTGTACGGCTCGTTTAACACGTCCCAATCTTCGAGTTCGCCCGCGGTCGCCCGCGTCACTTCCAAAATGTGATCGCGCACGCGCGCACGCAATGCCTCCGTGTTGTTTTCAAGCGCCCGCACGCTCGCCGGCAGGTATTGCCAGCCCGGCCACACGAGGTTATGTCCGCGAATCCGGGAGATTCCGTTCTGCTTCAGCCACCGTATCCCGTCGAGCGGCCTCTGGCGGTTCTGTTCCCACTGCGGCCACTTCAAGTCGTTTTCGAACACAACCATGTTGAAGTTCGCCATCACAGCTTCGCGATAACGCTGACTATCGGCGCTCGTGCCGAGCAGTTGATCGGCGGCCACCGCAGTGCCCCAGCCAAACGCGTGCCGCTTCATGCGCACCTCGACCGCGGCGTCTTCGATCGGCTTGCCGTTCTCGTCGCTAACGTTCACCGTTAGATCGGCCTTGCGAAACTTGTCGATGCGTTCCATGGCGGCCTTGCGCCACTCGGCGTCGTCGTCCGCTCCTTCGTAGAACGGATCGACGCCAACGTCGGCGGGCGTCGCCTCCGTGCCGTAATTGGTCAGCGTGATGTTCGATACTTCGACGGTCTGCACCTGCTGGCCCATCCAGAAATCGACGAAGTAGTCGTTGCCCTGATACGTCTCCGCCATGCGAAATGCGATTTTGACGGCGCGCGATTGCGCGGTCGATAAAACCGGCTGTGCGTACGACTTCGTGAATGGCGAGACCGCCTGCTCGACGTTCAGGCGCGTCGAACACTCCTCGGGCGCAAGGCACCGGATGTTGAACGCCGCCACCACCAGATCGTTGCGCTGCGCCGGAACCGGAATGCGAGCGCGGATTCGCATGGCCCACTCGGTCGACGCCGGCGCGTTTGGTGGAATGGAGATCGTCGTCAGGCGCCACGTGTCGCCGTCGCGCTCGGCACGGCCGGCGGTCTCGCCCGATGTCGGGCCGCTGTAGACGAAGACCGGCCGCAGATCGGTCTGCGCGAAGGCGGCGATTGCCGACAGTAAGAACAGAGATCGCATTACGGATTGGCGCGCTTCTGCCGCTCGAATTCCTCGTTGAACGCTTTTTCCTTCTCGTCAACGTAGGCCTTGTAACCCGCCGGATCGATGAACGGATTCGGCCCTTTGCCGATCCTGGCGTACTTGCCCTCGCCGTCATAGAACTGCGGATGCGCGCCGAGAAAGATGTCGCACTGCAGCGCACGCAATTTCCTAAAGCTGTTGCGATAGTCGTCGGCGATCGACGGATAACTCGCGTTCTTCCACAACAGATAACCGGGGTTGTAGCCGACGCTGCAAACAATCACGACGTCGTAACTCCTGCCGCCTTCGCTCGCCTTCATCGACCATGTCGTGCAGCCGTTCGTATGCCCCGCCGTGAGATGCGCCTTCAAGGTCGTGCCGCCGAGTTTGACCTCGTCGCCGTCTTTCAGAACTTTGTCGATCGGATGCGGCTCGCCGAGTGCCATGCGCCGCAACAGCGGGACATCCTGCTCGAGCGCCATCACTTGTGCGCCGCCGGTGAGCCCCTTCAGCATCGCATCGGCCTCCATGTGATCGCGGTGCGCATGGCTGCCGAGGATGATCTTGATATCCGAGATCTTGAAGCCGAGCTTTTCGATATTCGCGCGCAGTTGCGGCACCGTGGTTTCGAAGTCGCTGTTGATCAAGATATGCCCGGCGCTCGTGGTGATCAGAAACGTCGACAACTCCGCGGTGCCGATCGAGTAGACGTTGCCGATAACCTTGTGCGCGGGGAACGGCTTGTTCCATTCGCGTTGGGCGAAGAGCGAGGTGCTAACGGCGAGAAGGAGGATTGCTCGGGCCATTGGTTGATTATGGCGCGGTTCCAGCCGCGAGGGCCAGCGCTCGAGCGCTACTTCCGTTCGTACAGATACACGCAGTTCTCCAAGCGGCTATTCCCACTGCCATCGTTGACCGCAAACTGCCGCGATACAAAGCCGGTTCGCCGCAACTGCCCGTTCCACAGCGATCCGCCGGCGTAAGCGCCATCTTTCCGCAACGCGTAGAAGTTGATATCGAACTTCGTTAGCCGCGCCTTGTCGTCATTGAAGTTGCGCGAAATGCGTTTCAACACATCGAGCACCGCGTCCTTCGGCGACATGCCGTGCCGCATGTTTTCGACGATCGAATGCGCGCCGGCCACGCGAATGTTCTCCTCGCCGCGCCCGGTGGATCCCGCCGCGCCCACGTCCTGATCGACATACAGGCCCGCGCCGATAATCGGCGAATCGCCCACGCGGCCAGGTATCTTCCACGCCAGCCCGCTGGTCGTCGTGCAGCCGCTCATCTCGCCTTTCGCGTTCAGCGCCAGACAGTTGATCGTCCCCGTTGGCGGGTTCTTGGCGCGGTCCCACGCATACGCGAGCAACTCATCGGACGCCTCGGGAAACAGCCGGCGCAGCGCCATCGGGGCATCGACGCCGTCGGTCCAATTCGGCAGGTGCGACTTCTTCCACGCCAACCACGCCAGCCGCGATTTCTCCGTTAGCAGATTCTCTTCCGCGAACCCCATCGACTTGGCGAACCGCAGCGCGCCCTCGCCCACCAGCATGATGTGGTCGGTCTCGGTCATCACCAGCTTCGCGACCTTCGACGGATTCTTGATGTTACGAATCGACGCCACGCTACCGGCGCGGCGTGACGGGCCGTGCATCACCGAAGCGTCGAGTTCGACGACCCCCTCTTCGTTCGGCAGCCCGCCATAGCCCACCGAATCGTCATTCGGATCGTTCTCGTTCACATTGACGCCGGCGATGACGGCGTCGAGCGTGTCCTTGTTCGCGCGCATATGCGCCATCGCGATATTGCAACACGCAATGCCGTTCGCGCTCGAGATCACGATGTTCTTCGCGCCGCCCGGCTGCGCCGCCGCGGGCATTGCCGCGGCTCCCGCGATCCAACTTCTCCGGCTCCACATAGCGAGGGACCTCCGTTACACTGTTGAGAATGTCCACGGCTTTCCGGTTCGGCGCCGCGTTGGTGCTGATTGCAACATTGTTGTATCCGCAGGCGAAGAAAAGCAAGAAGCCCAAAGCGCCCGACGCGGTTCTCGAGAAGATCGAAGTCAAGCGCGAGGGCGAAATCATCCTTCTCGACGGCGTAATTCGCAACACATCTATCAAGCCAATCCGAGGCATGGTGCTGCACTTTGAGTTCTTCGCGCCGAACAAGAAATCGCTGGCGGTCATGAACGGGCCGATCGAATCGGCCATCGTCGAACCGGACGAGCAAGCCGAGTTCCGGCTGCAAGTCAAAGCCCCGACGACCGCCGTTTCGCTCGTCGTTGAAGCGCGTGACAGAGATCAAAAAGACCTGGTGATCGACAAAAACGGGCCCTATCCGATCGAATAGCGACGGTACAATGAAAACAACGTCATGAAGTCTCGCTACCTACTGGCCGCTCTAATGCTGCCATCTCTTTTGCAAGGCCAGTCGGCGAATCCGACGGTCCGCTTCAATACCGTGTTCGGCGATATCGATGTGGAACTGTTCGCCGACATCGCGCCGCGCACCGTTACGAATTTCATGAACTATGTGCAGAAGGGCGCCTTCAACAATACCTTCATCCACAGGTCTGTTCCGGGTTTCGTCGTGCAAGGCGGCGGGTTCACGTTCCGCGGGGACAAATTCGAAGCGATCCCGGAAGACCCGCCGGTGGTCAATGAATTCAGGACCTCGAACACACGCGGCACTATCGCAATGGCCAAGCTCGGTTCCGGTCCGAACACAGCGACCAACCAGTGGTTCTTCAACTTGTCGAGTACGAACGCTTCGAACCTCGACTTTCAGAACGGCGGCTTCACGGTCTTCGGACGAATCATCAATCCCGCTGGACTCGCCGCCATCGATCAAATGGCGCGCACGCCAACCTTCAATCTCGGCTCGCCGTTCGATCAGATCCCGCTTATCAACTTCCGCCAGGGTTCCAATGCCGTTGAGTCGAACTTCGTACTTATCCGCACAATTACGACCGTAGAGCTGCCACCACCGCCGACAGTCTCCGCGGCGGGAATTCTCACGGCCGCCAACTTCGGCGGTTACAACGAAGGCACGCCCGGAACCTATCTGGAGATCTACGGTACGAACTTAAGCGGCGAAGCGAAAGACTGGAGCGGCCTGTTCGTCAATAACCGCGCGCCAACGCTGCTGAACGACACGACCGTGACGATCGCCAACGTGCCCGCGTTCATAAGCTACGCGAGCCCCGGTCAGGTCAACGTGCAGATTCCGACCAGCGTCATAACCAGCGGCACGGTGCCGATTGTCGTGAGCTACAAAGGCCGGCCGAGCGCCGCCGTCAATTTCGCGCTGAAGCCGTCAAAGGGCGGATTGCTGGCGCCTCTATCGTTCAAAGTCGGTGACAAACAGTTCGTCGCTGCGCAACACAACGACAGCAAGAAGTTCGTGAGCAACGGCACGATTGAAGGCACCGAGAACCTGCCCGCCGTCCCCGGCGAGATCCTGCTCTTCTACGGCATCGGATTCGGCGAAGTGCGCCCCAGCGCCATCGGCGGACAGATCGCTTCCGGCACGCAATTGCTGGCCGCGCCCATCGAATTCAAGTTCGGCCCGGCTTCGGCCAAACCCGCCTTCGCGGGCCTGATTCCAGGGCTTGTCGGCTTGTATCAGTTCAATGTCGTCGTCCCCGACGACGCCCCCGCGGGCGACATCCCGCTCGAAGTGATCGTCGGCAACGACGCGATCGCCCAGCAGCTTTTCATCTCCGTTAAGGCGCGATAGTAAACGCCATCACGTTGCCGCCCGCCGCGATCGCGACGTACTGCTTGCCCTTCGCCGTGTAGGTCATCGGCGACGCCTTCCACGCCTGGCCCGTCGGAAAGTGCCACAGCGTCTTGCCCGTGCGCGCATCGGCGGCCGCGAACGTGCCGCCAGACTCGCCGTAGAACAGCAGGCCGCCCGCTGTCGTCAACACGCCGGAGTAGTTCGATTCCGGCGCGCCCACCTGCGGTACTTCCCACTTGATCGCGCCGGTTTCGATGTCGAGCGCGCGCAGCACTTTTTGCGGCGGATTGGCCGGATCGTTATACGGCACAAACCAGTTGCCGGCCTGCCGGTACATGTTGCAATCTTCAACCGTCATCACATAGAAGAGCCTCGTCACTGGGTTGAACGCCGTCGAATACCAGTTCGTCGCGCCGCGCACCGCGGGACACACCATCGTGCCGCCAGGCGTCGGTTTGGCCTTTTCATTGACCACGGGCCTGCCCTTCGCGTCGATCGACGTCGCCCAAGTCAACCGCTTCACGAACGGCGTGCCGAGCAGGAACTCGCCATTGGTGCGGTCGAGCACGTAGAAGAATCCATTGCGATTCGCCTGTAACAGGAGCTTGCGATCCTGCCCCTTCCATTTCGTATCGACAAGCACCAGCGGCTCGGTAGCGTCCCAATCCCACAGGTCGTGCGGCGTGAATTGGAAGTGCCATTTCAACTTGCCGGTCTTCGCATCGAGCGCCACGACACAATTCGTATAGAGGTTGTCGCCCTTGCGTTCGGTGCCATCGGTGTCAGGGTACGGATTGCCCGTGGGCCAATAGATCGTGTCGCTCGCCGGGTCGTAGGAACCGGTTAACCACGTCGCGCCGCCGCCATGTTCGATTGCGCTTCCGCCCCATGTTTCCGACCCCGGCTCGCCGCGTTTCGGAATCGTCCGAAAGCGCCACACTTGCTCGCCTGTTGCGGCTTTGTAGGCTGCGATGAATCCGATAAGCGGGCTGTCGCCGCCCGCGACGCCAGTGATGACCAAATCGCCGACGACCATCGGCGCCGCCGTCGATCCATGCGATCCCGGGCCGCCGTCCGGCAGAAAGACCTGCCACATCAACGCGCCCGTCACACGGTTCAGCGCGATGAGGTGCGCGTCGTCGGTGGCGAAGAAGATGCGGTCGCCGAGCATCGCCGCGCCGCGCTGGGCGCCTTTGGCGGCGTCGCCCGAAATCTTGCGTGAATCGCTGCGATTGCGCACGTAGCACCAAATCTCGCGGCCCGTCGTCGAGTCAAGCGCGCAGACCTGATTGGGCGCGGTGACGTACATCACGCCATCGGCGACCAGGGGCGTCGTCTGCAAACTCATGTGCGGCAGAGCATAGCTCCATGCCGGCTTCAACTTGGCCGCGTTGGCGGTGTTGATTTGCGCGAGCGGGCTGTGCCGGTTGGCGTTGGGCGCTCCGTGATAGCCGGGCCATTCGCCAAGCTTTGGCTTGTGAACCGCGTCTATCTGCGGTTGTGTGGGAGTCACCGCCGCCCCGGCCACC
>VFZQ01000041.1 GCA_016871135.1 Acidobacteriota bacterium
TTTCCAGCGTGCGGAGCGGACCGAACGCGATAAATCAAACGTGCTGGATTTTGTTTGCGGCGTCATCGGCGAGTTTCCGTGCGCGAGGCGCTGGCAGAAGACGTACTTGCGCGGTTCGTAGGCGCGGCCGCGCAGGAGATTGGCGAAGCTGCGCCCGGACATGTCCTTGTGCGGGGCGACGCCGCAGGCGTCGAGAATCGTCGGCGCGATATCCTCTCCGGAGAGCAGATCCTTCGTCATGCGGCCGGGAGCGACGACGCCGGGCCATCGGATCAGGCAGGGCACGTTGGAGCCGGGATCGTAGAGCGATCCTTTGCCGTGCGGGAGCGCCATGCCGTTGTCGCCCATGAAGATGATGAGTGTGTTTCGCGTGAAGCCGCGTTTGTCGAGCGTGTCGAGCACAGTCTGAAATTCTTCGTCGGCGCGGGTGATTTCACCGAGGTACTTCGCGAAGTCCTCGCGCAGGCCGGGTAGATCGGGGAAGTGTTTGGGCAGCGGGAGCTTGGCGGGATCGTAGGGAGGATCGGCGGCATTGGCGTCCCAGACGTGATGCGGATCGCTGAAATTGACCCAGAGAAAGAAGGGCTTGTTGGCGGGTTTTTTGTCGAGGAATTGATTGATGATGGCGGGCGTCTTCGCGCGGTCGTTGGTGCGGTCGACGAAATCGAGGCGTTTTGCGAAAGTCTGCAGGCCGTGTTTGTCGAACACGGGTTGCGAGTTGGAGGCGTTGGCGGGGCCGTCGAGATGATAGTTGCGACGGCAGACGCCGGTGAAGTATCCGGCTTGTTTCAGAAGGTCAGGGAGGGTGACGATGTCGGGAGGCAGAGGGGAAGAGAAGCGGCCCATACGCACGGCGACGGGCATGCGACCCGTCATCAGAGCGGTGCGCGACGGGACGCACTGTGGCGCGGCGGTGAACATGCGGTCGGCGCGGAGGCCCTGCGCGGCGAAGCGATCGAAGTTCGGCGTGCGAATCGGAAAGCCGTAACAGCCGAGGTACGGAGCGCTGTGATCGTCGCTGAGGACGAGCACGACGTTGAGGCGTTGCGAGGCTTGCAGCGCCATCGGCGCGGCGGCGAAAACTTGACGGCGGGTCATTGCGATAGGATGACTCAATCTATGGATCGCCGCAAATTTGTCTCCGCGCTCGCTCTAGCGACGCCGCTCGCCGCACAGGAAGAATACAAGCAAGGGCCGGATTCCTTCCGCCAGCCCGATGTGCCGAAGGGCAAGGTCACGCAGCACTCGTGGACGAGCAAGATTTTCCCCGGTACTGTGCGTGACTATTGGATTTACGTGCCCGCGCAGTACGATGCCGCCAAGCCGGCATGCGTGACGATCATCCAGGACGGCGGCGGCTCGGTGCGCGAGGATGGCACCGGGTACAAGTATCCGGTCGTCTTCGACAATCTGATTCACAGGCGCGAGATGCCCGTGACGATTGGCGTTTTCATCAACCCCGGGGTGATGCCGGCGGCGAACGCGAATGCGATGGGGCGCTACAACCGGTCGCTGGAATATGACAGCTTGGGCGACACCTACGCGCGTTTTCTGATCGACGAGATTTTGCCCGAGGTTGCGAAGTCGTATAACCTTTCGAAGGATCCCGATCATTACGCGATCGCCGGTTCGTCGAGCGGGGGCATCGCGGCGTTCAATGCGGCTTGGGAGCGGCCCGATAAGTTCCGGCGTGTGCTGAGCTTTATCGGCAGCTTTGTGAATTTGCGCGGCGGGCAGAATCTGGCGACGATCATTCGCAAGATGGAGCCGAAGCCGCTGCGCGTGTTTCTGCAGGACGGATCGAACGATAACGATATCTACGGCGGCAGTTGGTGGATCGCGAATCAGGATGTGGCGCGGTCTCTGGAGTGGTCCGGCTATGAGATGAAGTTTGTGAAGGGAACCGAGGCGCACAATGCCAAACATGGTTCGGCGGTGTTGCCCGACGCGTTGCGCTGGCTTTGGAAGGATTTTCCGCAACCCGTGAAGCAGGCGCACAATCCGAGCGATAAACACTGGATGAACTCGGCGTTGATCCCGGGAAAGGACTGGCAGCGTGTGTCGAGCGGACATCGCTTCACCGAGGGTCCGGCCGTGGACAAGGCGGGAAATGTCTTCTTCACCGATATTCCGAACAACCGTATTCATCGCATCGGCGTGGATGGCCGCGTGACGGTTTTCAAGGAAGACTCCGGCGGCGCGAACGGTTTGAAGTTCGGTCCGGATGGGCGATTGTATGCGTGTCAGAACGGACGGAAGCAGATCGTCGCGTATACGATGGATGGCGCGGAGAGCGTCATTGCGCGGGATGTGAATTCGAACGACCTTTGCATCAATGCGAAAGGCGAGATCTGGTTTACCGATCCGCCGAATAAGCGCGTGTGGTTTCTTTCGCCAGATGGCTCCAAGCGCGTTGTGCATGAGGGTCTGGAGTTTCCCAATGGCATTGCGCTGGCACCCGATCAGACGTTGCTGATGGTCTGCGATTCGCGCAATCGATTTGTGTCGTCGTTTTCGGTTCGCGCGGATGGCTCCTTGGCGAACGGCCAGCTCTTTCATCGCCTTGAGACCTGGGACGTCAATGCCGCAAGCGGCGCCGACGGCATGTGCGTCGACACCGACGGGCATCTTTACGTCGCGTCGCGCCTGGGCGTGCAAGTCTGCGATCAGCCAGGCCGGGTGGTTGCGATCATGGCGAAGCCACAAGCGGGGCCGCTGTCGAACGTCGTGTTCGGCGGGCCGGATCTTTCGACGATGTTCGTCACCGCGGGCGATAGCGTTTTCAAGCGGCCGCTCAATCGCAAGGGTTTGAATGCGTGGACGGTGACGAAGCCGCCGCAGCCGCGGCTATAGGCCCCAGCGAATCGCGATGATGTAGCGGTCGGCGCCTCGGGAAGAGTCGTCGACGCGAATCTTTGCCGTGAAGTTATTGGCTTCCGAGGGCCGCTCGACGACGCTGACTGTTCCGCGGCCGCGTGTTTTGCGGGCTTCGAATACACGGACCGGCGCGACAGGAAGTTCGCCGTTGCAACCGATGCTCGCGTCTTTTTCCGCTTGGCCGTTCAGCACTTCATACTGCGCGGCGGCCTGGCGAACGCTGATGACGACGCTGCCGTCGATGGATGCTTCGAGTTGGCAACCGCCTTCGGTGACGGCGGGTTTTTCTATCGGCTGCGTGGGAGCGACCGGCTCGGCGGCGACGCCGAGATACGGATTGTAGGTGTAGTTCAGATCGACGGGCAGATCGGCGGGCCACGTCAAATTTTTCGTCACCGCGTAGGCCGGATCGAGGGCCCATTGGCCGGTGTTCAGAACTTTGCCGCGCCGCGTGCGTTCATCGTGCCAGCCCCAAAAAGGCTTGGCCTTGTTCGCGCCGTGTTTGCGGCCGAGGAAGGATCCGACGTAGCGCGTGCCCGCCCCGGGGCGGCCGCCGAAGGGTTGATACACGTATTCGGCATCAAACGTTTTGCCGCCGTTTTGTTTCGTGCGCGCCCACCAGGCGTCTTCGATGGAAATGAGGTCGTAGCCGATTAAACGGTCGTCGCCGTGTTTGGCGCGATCGGCCGCGCCTCGATAGAAAAACGTCATGCCGGTACCGGTCTTGAAATCGCGCGTGGACGCCGAATAGGTGCTGTGATCCGAGGTCGTCGACAACGCGCCGTGGCCGCCGGCTTCGATGAACACCATTGGGTGATGGCCGTCGTGCAGATCGATCTTTCCGTCGATGTTGTGCGCGCCTTTGCGGAGTTTCGATTCGTTCGTGAAGGAGTAGACATTGTTGTGTGCCAGCGTCTCCATTACTTCGAGCCTGCCGAATTCGGAGCCGTCCTTGCGCACGGTGAGGATGATGCCTTCGTTGTCGTTTTCGTGACAGGTTCCCACCACGCAGTTGTCGGAGTAGTCGCGCGGGTGGAAGAAGTTGTAGTGAACAAACCAGTGTGTGGACGTTTCGACGGCGGCGTAATAAACATAGGCCTGCGAAGTGCCGGTGTCGGCGTTGTCCCAGTTGTTGTCGCCGGCCCAATCGCCATCGAAGTCGAAGCGGGTTGGAATGTCGGCCTTCGGCTGCCACCATGATTCTTGCGCGATGAACGGCGCCCAGTGTTCAGCCAGACGGCGGTAGCGATTGTTGTCCGGTTCCTTGGCGAAGTCCTGCTTTTCGGCGATGCGCCTGGACGGTGCGTCGGCGGCGACTTCTATCTCGGCCGTCGCGCGCACCTGACCCTTTTCGGCCTCGATCGTGTAGCGGCCGGGTTGCATGGGCGCGGTGTAAAGCGCCGCGTCTTTGTCGGTGAACTTGCCCGCGGCGTTCTGGAAGATCGACGCAACGCTGTTGCCTGTCTGGGCGAAGCCGCCGTCGTCGGCGCCCTGAAACCGGTACGGTTTCGACACCGCGCCCTGGCCGGGAGCGGCCTTGATTGTCGCGACCTCGCGCTGCCGCACCTTCGACTTCGTGCCGTCAGCGGCGGTGACTTCGTTCCATACCTGTACTTGCACCGAGACCGTTTCGCCCGGGCGGACGCGTGGCGCGGGATCAAACTTGAAGCGCAGTTCGGTCTGTGCCCAGAGGGTAATGGAAAAGAGAACGGCGGTGAATCTCACCATTCCAATATAATCATCGCGCGGGCAAGAGTTGGATTCGTTCCTTCGCCGCGGCCTCGACCGCTTTGCGCGTGAACGGCATCGGATGGTATTTTCCTTTCACCCAATCGTCCAGCAAATCGTCGTAGTGCGGACTGGCCGGGTCGCCCGATTCTCCTGGTGCGTTGGTCATGCGCGAGCGGTCCCAGTCAGCGAAATCGAGAATGATTCGCAGACTTGCGCCGAACGAGGCGCGAAAGCCGGCACCCTGATAAACATTGATGCTGTATGCATCGCCGGGGAGGGGAATCGGTCCCCGGTCGAACGACTTTTCTTGCGCGAAGTGCCGAAGGTAGAGAAAGTGCAGGTTGCCGTAACGCCATCGGTTGCGGTCGGCGCCGAGACCTTTTTCGAACTCGGCGACTGTTTCGTTGAGTGTCTTTTCTAACAGCGGGAAGTTTGGTTTGGCTTCGAGTTCCTTGAATGCCGCCTCGATCGACGCGTACACGCCCGGCGTGCCGATGCCCGCTTGAATGCGCGACATCCACATTGCCCACACCGCGGCCGCGGAGGAGTCGAGCGACATCCGCCCGTCCCATGCTTTCAACATCGGAAGCACTGACGCGGCCTTTGATCCGGCGCTTGGATACCAACTCCTCACAATCTTGAGAAGCCGGACGGCCGGCGGAGAAGCGACGTCCTGTTGTAGGTTTTCAAACGCCTCCGCCGTCCAACCGCGTCGCGAGAGCAACTGCTGCTCAATACGTTGCGCGCGATAGGGCGGCGCCCATTCGTATTGCAACGCGTTCTTGTAACCGGGCGGCAAGATGTTGTTGTTCGCGGTCGCGATCAGCCCCTTGACGGGGTTGAATTGGCGCGGTAGTTCTCCGGGATCGAGATAGCCTTGCCACTCATATTCGCCCGTGTGGCCGGGCACGGGAACGATGCCGGTCCAGTTGCCGCGCTTCGGGGCAAGTCCAGCCACGGCCATACCGATGTTGCCCGCGGTGTCGGCGTAGACGATGTTCTCCGCGGGAGCCTTGAAGCGCGCGACGCCGCCGAGAAACTCCTGCCAGTTCTTCGCGCGGGCGATCGACAGCGACGCGAGATAACCCGCTGTGCCCGGTTCCCCGCCGATCCACTTCATCACAAACGCGCGTTTGTTCGGCAGGTCGACAGCGATCACGGGGCCGTGAATCGTGTACTGCGTCTCCACGATGCGCGGCGTTTCGCCCTTTACGAAAATCTGATGGCGCTCGGTTTCGAGCTTCTTCCATTCGCTTTTATAGAGATATTGCGTCGAATCCGTGGCGTGCAGCTGTTCGACGTAGAGATCCTGCTGATCGGTGCCCGTGATGGTGAAGCCAAATCCGATCGACTCGTTGTGGCCAAGCGCGATTCCCGGCTGTGCGGGTTCGCCCGCGCCGATCGCATTCCATCCGGGGGCGACGAGATGGACCGTCTTGCGGAGGGACGGAATTTGGAGCGTGCGGTGCGGGTCGTTGGCCAGTAGCGGTTTGCCTGTCGCCGACAACTTCGAACTAATGACCCAGTTGTTCGAACCCTGCACCGATTCGGCCACGCCTTCGACGCCGTCGCCGAACGAGGCGAATAACTCGCGGCGCACGTCTTTCAGGTTGATTCCGCGCGGCGTTTCCAGCTTTACGAAGGGATCGGGCGGGTTCCACTTTTCGAGCGTTGCCGCGCCGTATGTGTCTAGCTCCTTGGCGCGGGCGATCTCGCGGACGATGTTGCTCAACATCGAAAATACGCCGACTCGCGCGACCACGTCGTTGGGCGTCCACTGGCCTGCGTCGTAGCCGAGCTTCTGAAACTCGGCGGTCTTTTTTCGGGCGGGGTCTTTCACGTAGGCATTCACGCCGCGCACCCAGGCGTTGACGATGTGCCAGGTGTCGGGTGCGTAACTCGGCCACTCCTTTTGCCAATCGCCGCGGAACCGCAGCAGCCGCGAGATGCGGTCCTTTTCGACATATTCCGGCCCCAGCACTTCGCTGAGCGTTCCGTTCGCCTGGCGGCGCCAGATGTCGATTTGCCAGAGCCTGTCGCGCGCGGCGATGTAACCTTGCGCGAAGAACAGGTCATCCTGATTCTGCGCGTAGATGTGCGGCACGCCCCATCGGTCGCGGATGATTTCCACGGGCTGCTTCAGGCCAGGTACGCGCACCTCTTCGGCGAACGCCGCCAGCGATGCCAGAGCGAGCGCTATCCGAGGGACGGCCATACCGGCTTGCGCTTCTCCTTGAACGCGGCGACGCCCTCGGCGAAATCGGCGCTGCGGAAGATCCCGGTGCGCAGAGCGCGGGCGATCTCGCCGGCTTGATCGGAGCTCATCGAACGAGCTTGATTCAGATATGTCATGCCCGCGTTCATGACGAATGGACTCTGGTTGGCGATGGTGTGCGCCAGAGCGTTGGCGCGATCATCGAGTTCAAATTCGGGAGCGACCTGATGGACGAGGCCGATCCGAAGCGCCTCGTCCGTTTGGAAAATTCGGGCGGTCAGCGTTAACTCCAAAGCGCGGCGTTCGCCCATGACGTGCGCCATCGCGCGGAAGATGACGAATGGAAACATGCCCACGCGCATTTCTGTGACGCCGAAGCTCGATCCCATGGCGGCGACGGCGACATGCGCGTTGCACAACAGGCCGAGTCCGCCCGCGAGCACCGGGCCTTGCACAGCGGCGACGATCGGCTTGCTGATGCGGAAGCCGATTGTGAACAGGCGCTCGTGCGCTTCCAGTTCACCGCGCGGGCCCTTTTCCAGCGCTTCGTCGAGGTCCATGCCCGCACAGAACACTTTGCCTTGGGCGTCGAGCAAAATCGCGCCCGTGGCGGGATCGTTCTCGGCGTCGTCGAACGCGGCGAGTAACGACTCGCACAGCTCTACGCTTAACGCGTTGCGTTTCTCCGGCCGCGCCAGTGTGATGCGGCGGACGCGCCCTTCCTGGCTAACTACTAAGCTCGGACTCGTCGACATCGATCTCCATTCCCAGCAGCCCGGCGGCCAGTGTTTTTCCTTGTGCGTCGATGCGGAGCGACAACGTGCCTCCGCCGCCGAGCGCTCCGTAGCAGAGAAAATTCAGCGCGCCGAGGTTTGGCAGTTCGTAACGCTCGACTTTGCCATCGAACATTTCGCCATAGTATTGTTTCACACGCCCGGCCGTGACTTCGCGAACCAGGATCGGGTAGTGGCGCTCGTCGTAGGCGATGATGCCGATGTTCGACATGTCGCCTTTGTCGCCGCTGCGGCCGTGCGCGATTTTCGAAAGCGGAATCTTCATTGCGCCACCTCCACGCGGGTTGTGATCTCGCCGCGCGGAATCAGCGCCGGCCAGTATGCGACGACCTCGCGCACCGATGGACGGCCGTCGCCGTAGCCTGTCGCCGTAGGCGGTCCGTTCAACACGAGCGGTATCAGCTCGCGCGTGAATCGATCCACGCTCTTCTTGTTTTTGTCACGCACACCGATGCGCAGCATGATTTCGGCGGGCTGCGGGATCGGCGGCGCCGCCGGCCCGTGGCAGGCGTTCGCGCCGAAGTACTCAGTGCAGATTTCTTCGAATTGCAGGCCGAGCGCCTCTAGCCGCGCTCGCACGATTGAGTCCGCCGCTTTGGCTTTTTCCAACGCGTCGGGCCAACTGTAGACCAGTGTGCCGGTGGCTTTGAAGCCGTACAGATAGCTGATCGAAACTTTGAGAAATTCGGTGGGCGCGGCGCCACGAATGCCGGAGACGTGCACGCGATCGGGGCCGTCGTCACGCAATCGAACGGTGGTGAAATCGGCGATGCAGTCCGGCCCGATGTAACGTTTCGGATCGCCGAGTTCGTAGAGGAGTTGTTCCTTGACGGTATCGATCGACACGCGCCCGCCGGTACCCGCGTGTTTTGTGATGACGAACGAGCCGTCTTCATGCGCTTCAATGATGGGGTAGCCGATGTTGGCGAAGTCCGAAATCGTTTTCCAATCCGCGATGCAGTTGCCGCCCGTGCATTGCGCGCCGCATTCGACGATATGCCCGGCGATTGTGCCCGCGGCCATCTTGTCGTAGTCATCGGGCTTCCAGCCGAAGGCGTGAATCATGGGCGCGAGCGCGAGCGCGGTGTCGGTGGACCGGCCGGCGATGACGACATCGGCGCCCGTGGCTAGCGCTTCGGCGAGAGGAAACGCGCCGATGTAGGCGTTGGCGCTGGTGATCTCGCTGGCCACTTCACGCAACGGTTCGTTGGTGTCGAGATTGCGGAGTTCGATTCCCCGCGCCTGAAAATCGGCGATTCGATCGAATACGTCGTCGCCGAGTACGACCGCGACTTTCAATTGGGGCGCCAGTCGTCTGACCTCGTCCGCGCAGGCACGGGGATTGACGCCGCCGGCGTTGGCGATGACTTTGACGCCGCGTTCTTTCATGCGTGCGGCGATGCGTCCGATCAACGGAGGGAAGTCCCGTGCATAACCGAGTTTGGGGTCGGCCTGCTTTTGCTTTTGCACGATCGACATCGTGACTTCGGCGAGGTAGTCGAGAATCAGATAATCGATCGGGCCGTCTTCGACGAGGCGCACCGGCGCTTCCAGCCAGTCGCCCCAAAAACCTTGGCCGTTTGCAATTCGAATCATAGGCGCTCCAATGCCAAATGGCCCGCGGTCCCCGCGCACGCTTCGAGCGCGAGGCCGAGTATCGATCGCGTTTCCGCGGGGTCGATTACGGCGTCGCAATGCCCGCGCGCGGCGGCGTAGCGGGCGTCGAGCCAGCGTTCGTAGTCGGCGCGCGTCTTCGCGATTTTTTCCGCCAACTCGGCGGGCACGGGCTGTCCGGCTTGTTTCAGACGTTCCAGTTCGGGGCCATGGACGGCTTGCACGGCCGAGTCGCCTTCCATCACTCCGATTCGCGCGGTCGGCCAGGAGAACGTGAAGTGCGGATCGAAGCCTTGTCCGGCCATGGCGTAGTAGCCGGCGCCGGAGGCGTGATTGATGGTGACGACAATTTTCGGCACGGTTGCGCAGGCCATCGACTCGACCATCTCCGCGCCGGCGCGAATGATGCCGCTTTTCTCCGCGTCGACGCCGACCATGAAGCCGCTCACGTCTTGCAGGTAGAGTAGCGGCAAGCGGGCGCGCTCGGCGTTCTCGACGAAGTAGTTGACCTTGCGGGCCGATTCCGTGTAGACGATTCCGCCGATGCGCGGGCCTTTGGACGACTTCAGAAACCCGCGTCTGTTCGCAATCACACCTACCGCACGGCCTTGCAACCGTGCTTCCGCACACAAGAATTCCGGCGCGAACTCGGGCTGAAATTCGGCGAAGCCATCGGCGTCGAGAATGGAACCGAGCACCTCTTCGATCGCATATGGCAAGCGATGATCGGCGGGCAACACGTCGTACAGGCGCGTGGGATCGGCGGCGGGGCCGGGGTCGGCGGCAGGAACGTTTGGCTTCGGAAATGATTCAAAGCGGGCGCGGATCTGGCGGATGCAATCGGCGTCGTCGACGGCGCGAAAATGCGCAACGCCCGACTCGGTGGTATGCATCGTTGCGCCGCCGAGCGCTTCGGCCCCCGTTACTTGTCCTGTCGCGCCCTTAACGAGATTGGGGCCGCCGAGTCCCATGAAACTCGTTCCTTCGACCATGTAGATGACATCGGACAGTGCCGGGAGATATGCGCCGCCGGCGATGCACATTCCCATGACCGCGGCGATCTGCGGCACGCGCAGTTTTCGGCGCATGAGGGAGTTGTAGTAGAAGATTCGGGCGGCGCCGTATTGGCCTGGAAAAATGCCGTCTTGCAGCGGCAGGTTCACGCCGGCCGAGTCGACGAGATAAACGATCGGAATACGATTGCGCATCGCGATCTCTTGCGCGCGAAGAATTTTCGTAATTGTCTCGGGCCACCACGCGCCGGCCTTGACCGTGGCGTCGTTGGCGACGACAACCGCGACGCGGCCCGCGATCTTGCCGACGACCGTGACCACTCCCGCGCCCGGCGCCTGTCCCTCGTAGAGATCGTGCGCGATGAGCAGGCCGACTTCGAACGACGCCGCGGCTGGATCGAGCAACGCGGCGAGACGTTCGCGCGCCGTCATTTTGCCGTCACGATGTTGCTTGTCGATTTTGGCCGCGCCGCCGCCTTCGCGTAACTTCGCTTCCAGGGTTCGCAACTCCGCCAGTCGTTCCCGCATCGGATTCGCCTTCAGTAATGTTAGCTTGAAAGACGATCATGCTTGGCCTCGATTTGCGCGCAGCCCGCGCCACATGGACCGTCGTCGCAATTCTAGTCGCACTCGAACTCGCGTGGCTGGCGCGCACGACGATTCTCGTCTTTACCGTCGCGCTGTTGCTGGCGTATTTGCTGAATCCGCTTGTGCAACTGGTGGCGAAACTGCTGCCGCCGAAGGCGCCGAAGGTTACGGCGGCGGTGCTGGTTTATCTCAGCGGCGTCGGCGTGATTGTCGCCGCGATGTTGATCGTCGGCACACGTATTGCGCGGGAGGCCGCCGAACTGGCGAGCCAGCTTCCGGGCCTTGTGCAGAATCGCGATCTGCTGCTCGATCGGTATTTGCCGATCGTACTGTCGCCATATAAAGAAGAGATTCGGGCCGCGCTGGCGGCGCAGTTGGAGACGGGAAAGGAGTTGTTGCTGCCCGCGCTCACCGGTATTGGCAAGGGTCTGCTCAATCAACTTTCCTCGGCGCTTTATGTTGTGCTGGTGCCGATTCTGGCGTTTCTGCTGCAATTGTCGCTGCGCGATATGCGCGCGACGATGGTGTCGTTGTTCCGCGCGATCGGCCGGGGCCGGATGATGGGCGGGATACTCAAAGATGTCGATACGCTTCTTGGCCTGTACATGCGCGCGGTCTTCCTGCTCGCCTTGGCGACGTTTCTCTCCCACATGCTATTTCTTGGCGTTCTGGGCGTGCCGTATTCGGTCCTGCTGGCGGGCATTTGCGGGTTGCTCGAGTTCGTACCCGTGGTTGGTCCGCTGACGGGCGCGCTGATCGCGCTCGGTGTGGCGGCGTTTAGCGGTTATCCGCACATAGGATGGCTGGTTGCGTTCTTTATCGGCTATCGGCTGTTTCAGGATTACGTTGTGGCGCCGTGGCTCTATAGTTCCGGGATCGAATTGCATCCGATTCTCGTATTGTTTGGAGTACTTGCCGGCGAGCAGGTGGCCGGGGTTATGGGGATGTTCTTATCCGTGCCGCTGATTGCGGTGATGCGGATTCTTTATCGAAGGGGGCTGGAGGCAATGGATCCGGCCCGATAGATCGGCTACTCTGAAAACGAAGGAGCTTCGCGTAATGGAGATTCAATTCGCGCCCGAGGTGCAAAGCAAGCTCGATCAGATCGCGCAGCAAACCGGGCGCCCGGCCGCCGATGTGGTGGTGGACGCGGTACAGAGTTACGTCGACGATGTCTCCGCACTACGCGAATCGCTGGGCCGCCGCTACGACGAAGTCAAATCCGGCCAAGTCCAATTGATTCCTGGCAATGCTGTCGAAGCCTACTTCGCGGAAAAAATCGCAGCGGCTCGCAAGGGTTGATTGCGACCGATGGGAGGTTTCGCGTTTCATCCAGAAGCGAAGCTCGAGCTCGACGAGATCTGGGAGTATATTGGTGCGGAGAATCCCAGCGCCGCCGGTCGTGTCGTTGAAGAAATTTTGGATTCCATTCGGACCGCCATTCGTTTTCCGCAGCTTGGTCATACCCGGCAAGACTTGACGCAACGACCGCTCCGGTTCTTGCCAGTTCGGGATTACCTCATCGCCTACGCCCCTGATGAAGACCCGCTGTGGGTCGTGGCTGTGATCCACGGGAGGCGCAATCCGCGTGTTATCGCTGCGCTGCTTCGAGGCCGCCAACAATGAATCGACACTCCATGAAACTTACATCCATTCTCTTCTGCCTGGCCGCCAGCGCGCAGCCACCGATTCAAAAGGCCATCGACTACATGGCCGCCGCGACTAAGGACGGGGCCTTTATGGGCTCGGTGCTCGTGGCGCGCGACGGGAAGGTGTTGTTCTCGAACGGCTATGGCTTCGCCAACATCGAACACAACGTGCCGAATACGGTTGATACAAAATTCCGGCTCGGTTCGATCACGAAACAGTTCGCGGCGGTTGCCGTGCTGCAACTGGAAGAACAAGGCAAACTCAGCGTCAAAGATCCTATGTGCAACTACATTCCGGATTGCCCGGATACTTGGAAACCGATTACGATTCATCACCTGTTGACGCATACGTCAGGATTGTTCAACTACACCAACGATCCGGAAGTTTACGCGAAGAAGATCATGCTGCCGTCTTCGCAACTTGAATCGCTGGAGAAGATCCGGAATCGTCCGCTGAGATTTTCAGTTGGCGAGAAGTTCGAATACTCCAATTCGGGCTACCTCGCGCTAGGGGCGATCATCGAAAAGGCTTCTGGCATGACTTGGGACGGCTACATCAAGAAGAGCGTCCTCGTGGCGGCCGACATGCGTGACTCCGGCGCGGACGATCATGCGGCCGTCATCAAAAACCGCGCCGCTGGCTACATGGGCGAAAAGAACGCGCCCTATCACGATATGACGGTCCCCGGCGCGGCCGGGGCGCTGTATTCGACGGTGCAGGACCTGCTGCGGTGGGATCAGGCGCTGTATTCCGAGAAGCTTCTCAAGAAGCAGAACATCGAGCGATTGTTCCAGCCGGAGAAGGCAAAGTATGCCTACGGCTGGCTGGTCGACAAGCAACATGGGCGCACCGTCTACATGCACGGCGGTGGCATCCACGGTTTCACGACAACGATTAGCCGCTTCCCGGACGAGAAGTTGCTGGTCGTTGCGCTGTCGAACAATTCGGCGCGAGCGACCGGCAAGATCGGCACCGATCTTGCCGGCATCTTCCTCGGCGTCGATGTCAAGCCGCCGACGTCGCGGACGGCAATTACGCTTCCCGCCGAGACGCTCGAAATGTTTGTCGGCAAGTACCAACTCGCGCCAACGGCCATCATAACGATTGCTCGCGATGGCGCCCAACTCACCGCACAGCTAACCGGCCAGGACGCATTTCCGATTTTTCCGGAATCCAAGAATTCGTTTTTCTTCCGGATCGTCGACGCTCAGCTTACCTTTGACATTGACGCCGCGGGCAAAGTCACCGGTGTGACGCTGCATCAAAACGGACGCAATATGCCGGCGAAGAAATTGATGTAAACTCGTACGCTGATGAAGCCCGGGCAGAAACTCGGTCCGTATGAGATTATTTCGGCCCTCGGTTCCGGCGGGATGGGCGATGTATATAAAGCCCGTGACACTCGCCTGAATCGCGACGTCGCCATCAAGATCTCCAAGGACGCCTTCACCGACCGCTTCCTTCGCGAAGCGCGCGCGGTCGCCGCGTTGAATCATCCGCATGTTTGCACGCTCTTCGACATCGGCCCGAATTATCTAGTCATGGAGTTGCTTGACGGCAAGCAACTCGCCGGGCCGTTACCGCAAGAGACCGCCGTAAAGTACGCGCTGCAGATCCTGTCCGCCCTGGAAGCCGCGCATCGCAAGACGATTACGCATCGCGATCTGAAGCCCGCCAATATTATTGTGACCAAGCAGGGAATCAAGCTCGTCGACTTCGGCATAGCAAAACAAGCGATCGCGATTGACGGCACGGATGATACGCTGACCGCCGACGGCGCTATCGCCGGCACGCTGCAGTATATGTCGCCGGAGCAATTGCAGAACAAACAGATCGATGGGCGCAGCGATCTGTTTTCGTTCGGCTGCGTGTTCTACGAGATGCTTTCCGGCAAGCAGGCATTTCACGGTGATTCCGCCGCAAGCTTAATCGCGGCGGTTCTCGACCGCGAACCGGAAGTGATCGACGCCGCACCGCCGCTTGGCGAGATCATCGCCGGTTGCCTGATGAAGAATTCGGACGAACGGTTTCAGACGGCCACCGATCTCGCACGAGCCCTTCGGATCGCCGCCGGGCCTCAAGCGGATACGCCCCCGCGGAGATCGAAAGCGAAACCATGGCTCTACGCCGCCGCAGGAGTCGTCGCGGGTTTTCTCATCGGATTCGGTCCCACCCGTTTTGTGCAGACTCCCGCGGCCGGCCGCTCGATGCACTTTACGATTCAGGCGCCGCGGGGCGGAGTCATCCTCAATCACAATCTGGCGCTCTCTCCGTCCGGCCACTCCATTGTGTTCGCCGCCAGGGTCAAGAACACGAACTCGCTTTGGATGCAAGCGCTGGATTCGAAGGAAGCGCGCCTGCTTCCC
>VFZQ01000042.1 GCA_016871135.1 Acidobacteriota bacterium
CTCGGTCGAAGGCGGCCTGATCGTTGCGCTTTGCGATGCGGACAGCAAGGGTGCGATGGGCGGATCTTGGGGCGACGATGGCAATATCATTGCATCGCTTGGGTCGCGGCTTGTTCGAGTTCCCGGTAACGGGGGGAAGCCCGAACCGGTGTCGACGCTCGCGCCGGGAGAGTCTCGTCATCTGTGGCCTTACGTGCTCCCCGGTTCGAAGGCGGCGTTGTTCTTTTCAAACGTTGAGCCCTATGCGAATTCCGGGTCGGTGGAAGCGATCGTCTTTGCGACGGGCGAACGAAAAGTGATTCAACGGAATGCGTATTTTGGGCGCTATTTGAGCTCCGGACATTTGCTTTGGCTGAACTCAGGGACGGCGTACGTTGCACCGTTCGATCCGGAGAAGTTGGAGTTGACAGGTGGCGCGCGTCCGATGGTCGAGCACGTAATCTTTCAAGATGTGAATGGCGGAGCGCAACTGGACATCGCCGCCGATGGGACGTTGATCTATTTGGAGCAGGGCGGAGTTGTGCGGAGCACTTTACAGTGGTTGGAAGCGGATGGCAGGCTTCAGCCGATATTGAATACACCCGGGGAATACTCTTACCCCGTGCTTTCGCCCGACGGCAAACAAATGGCCTACCTGCAACAGACCGGCGCGAATCGCGACATTTGGGTGCATGATCTGGAGCGCGACGTTTCACGGCGAGTGACTCTGACGCCCGACCGCAACGAGTACGTGTTCGTCTGGACGCCGGACGGAAAATCGATCATCTACTCGTTGGGCAATCAAATGCAGATTGTACGCGCCGATGGCTCTTCCGAGCCGGTAACGATTTACGAACACGCGAACAGTATGGTTTTCATCTACGCAATCAGCTCCGATGGCCGTTTCCTGGCGTTCTGCGTGCAGGGCGCCAAGACAGCGAATGATCTTTGGACGTTGCCGTTGGAGTGGAAGGGAGGGACGGCAAAGGCCGGTGAACCGAAGCCGTTTCAGGCGTCGCCGTTTGCCGAGATCCACGCTAGCTTCACGCCGGACTCGAAGTGGTTGGCATTCAGCTCCGATGAGTCCGGGAGCAACGAGGTGTACGTCCGATCCTATCCCTCGGGTACGGGGAAAATTCAGATTTCACACAGCGGCGGGATGCAGCCATTCTTCGACCGAGGGGGCAAAAACGTCTTCTACGTAGCAAACGACGGTCAGCCGATGGTTGTGTCCTACGAACAACTCGCGGACTCGATCCGATTTTCGAAGCCGCGCGCTTGGACGCAGCGGAACTTTGGTTTGAGCACTAGTCTCCGCCGGTTCGAGGTAGCCCCGGATGGTAAGCGTATCGTGGTTACCCTGCCCGAAGACACGCAAGTCCGGCGACGTGCCAACGAGGTTGTCTTTCTGGAGAACTTCACGTCTCAATTGCGGCGGAGTGCGGCAAAATAGGATAAGTTGAATCGTCGCGTCTTTCTCTACGGCCTTCCGACGGCGGCGCTGAGCGCCTACGGCTACTCGCACTTTGTCGAGCCGCGATGGCTGGAGGACACGCAAAAAAACGTCGTCACGGGACGAGGCTTGAAGCGGCCGCTGCGGGTGCTGCATCTTTCCGACTTTCATGCGGCGGCGATTGTACCGGTGTCGTTCATCGAAGAAGCGTTGCGGCGCGGGATGGCGATGAAGCCCGATATCGTTTGCTTCACCGGCGATTTTGTCACGACCGATAACGACTTTGATCCGGCGCGCTATGAGTCAGTTTTGCAGATGTGTAGTTCGGTGTGCCCAACGTTCGCGGTGGTTGGTAATCACGACGGCGGAGCGTGGTCGGCGCGCGCGGGTTGGTTTCCGACGAGCACGTACATCCGGCAACTCGTTACGCGCGGCGGCGTGCGCGTGCTGCATAACGACGCGGTGAAAATCGAAGTGGCGGGCACGCCTCTGTGGGTTGTGGGCGTGGGCGACTGGTGGTCGGATGAGTTGCGCGCGCCGCTGGCTTTTGCGAATGTGAAGAACGACGGCGCCCCGGTGTTGTTGCTGAATCACAATCCTGACGGCAAAGAGGACTGCAAGTTGTTTCGGTGGGATCTGATGCTGAGCGGCCACACGCATGGCGGGCAGGTGATGATTCCTTTCTATGGGCCGCCCATTGTTCCGGTCCTTGATAAGCGGTATGCGGTGGGGTTAAACCGTTTCGAGGACCGGTGGGTTCACACGACGCGGGGCGTGGGGAACATTCTTGGTTTTCGCGTGAATTGCCGGCCGGAAGTTTCGTTACTGATCGTCACATGAGAAAGTACATCGCGGTTCCTGTTGTTGCGGCGGCGACGTTTGGGGCGTGGACGCTGGATCGGGTGAACCGCGCGGAGGAGACGGCTCTGGTCGCCACGCGCGACGCGGCGGAGGTGCGGTTTTCGAAAACGGTTTTGGATGCCGCGCCGCCGGCGGGTTGGGAGATCGTAGCGAGTCCGGCCGATTTTCGGGACACGGCGATCTGGAAAGGGGCGTTGTATCTGGCGTCGTCGAATGCGTTGTTCCGGTACAACGCCGATGGCGAGTTGGATCGATCCTGGCGCGCTGGCTTTGAGTTGCCCGCGGCGTCGTTGAATGCGTTGGCGGCGGAGGAGAAGTTGATCGTCGCGACCGAGGGAGAAGGTGTGCTGCTTTTTGACGGCGCGCAGTTCGAGCGGTTGCTGCCGGAGGTTGTCGAGGCGCGGAAAGTACGCGCGGTGTTGCCGCTATCGACGGGATCGTTGTTGCTGGCTACGGCCGGGCGGGGCGTGCTGCGATACGACGGCGCGCGGTTGCGGCCGGTGCATCCTTCTTTAGGTTCGGTTCAGGCGACGGCGCTGGCTGGCGCGGACGACGATCTGTGGATTGGGACGCGCAGCGAGGGCGTGTTTCATTTGCGCGCCGGACAGACCGAGCGATTCACCGAAGCCGAACGGCTGCCCGATAATGGCGTGCATGCCCTGGCTGTGCTTGGGGACGCGGCATATGTGGGCACCTCGACCGGTGTGGCGGTGTTTCGTGGCGGATCGTTTGAGCGGGTGATTGCGCCGGGTGTCTTCGGGCGGTCGCTGCTGGCGCGCGAGGGTGAGGTTGTTATCGGCACGTTGAACGACGGGCTGTTGCGGGTGCCGTCGCGGAATGCGCCGGAAGATTCCGGCGAAGTGCGGCGCGTGTTTCGGGAGGGGGGCGATGTGTATGTCGTGCGGCCGTCGAAGGTGGAAGTGCTGCGGGAGGGGAAGCGGCTGAATGCGATCGAACGCGCGCCGGCGCTGTTGACGCATGGCAACGTCAGCGCGCTGCAGGCCGATGCGGGCGGGCGGTTGTGGGTTGGGTATTTCGACCGAGGTATCGATATTGTTGAGCGGAATCGGACGCGGATTTCGCATGTAGAAGACGAGCGTGTATTCTGCGTGAACCGGCTCGTACTGTCTTCTGATGGCCAACGCATGGCGGCGGCGACCGCCAACGGGCTAGTTATGTTCGACGCGGCCGCGGGCAAGCAGCGGCAGGTGCTGACGAAAGCCGATGGCTTGATCGCCAATCATGTGACCGATGTTGTGGCGCGCGGCACGGGATGGGTTGCGGCGACGCCGGCGGGATTGACGTTTCTGGACGGCGGGGCGCGAAGTATTTACGCGTTTCACGGGCTGGTCAACAACCACGTGTACACCTTGGCGCAGAAGGGCGAAATTCTTGTAACAGGTACGCTGGGCGGCGCATCTGTTTTGCAGGGCGAATCCGTGAAGCGGAGCGATACGACGGCGAACTCCGGTTTGAAGACAAACTGGATCACGGCGTTTGCGCGCGTGGGCGACGAATGGTGGGCCGGTACCTATGGCGGCGGCCTGCAGCGGCTATCCGATGGCGGCGAGTGGCGGAGTTTTGAAGGTCTGCCGCGAAACGTTGTCGTGAATCCGAACGCGATGGCGGTGACGCCGTCGGCGGTGTATGCGGGGACCTTAGAGCACGGGTTGTTGATCTGGGATCGAACGTCGCAGTCGTGGAGCGCACACCGCGCAGGGCTGCCGTCGGCGAACGTCACGGCGATCCTTTATCATGGCAACAGGCTGTACGTAGGCACCGATAACGGCTTGGTAATGAGCACGGGGCGATGAAACATTTCTTATTAGTATTGTTTGGAGCGATGGCGTACGCGGATGTGGGTACGCTGATCCCCGCGAATAAACAGGCGCCGGATGCGGCGGTGCTCGGGGTCGAAGAGACGGCGATCGATGTTTTCATCGACGGATCGAGCGCGCGCGTAGCGATGCGGCAGATTTTTTCGAACAAGACGGGCGCCGTGCAGGAAGGCAACTACGTCTTCGCGCTGCCGGGCAACGCGATGGTTTCCGATTTTGCCGTGTGGGATGGGCCGGTTCGGATTCCCGGCGTGATTCTGGAGCGCAAACGGGCCGAGGAGTTGTATCAGGATATTCGCTTGCAGGCGATCGACCCGGGGCTGTTGCAGATGGGCGAGTCGGACTCCGATGAGGGACGGCGGACGCGGGTGTTTAGCGCGAAGGTTGTGCCGATTCCTCCGTATGGAACCAAACGCGTGGAGCTGGAGTATCATCAGCGGCTGCCACTTGAAAATTTGGTGAACTATTTGGCGATTCCGTTGAAGCCGGAGGCGTACCGGCAGCAGACGGTTGGGCGGATGTGGATCACCTTGCATGTGCAGTCGGCGCATGCGATCGAAGCGTTCGATGTGGTGAGCAAATCGTTCTCATTGACGGTGCAGGAGAAAACGGCGACGAGGATTCGGGCGTCGATGGATGCACGGAATGTAGCGTTGACGGAAGACTTTGCGATTACGCTTCGGCGTGGTTCCCCGAAGACGCCTGCGCTGGCGGTGGTTGCCCAGCGGGATGATTTGCGCGAGCCCGGTTACTTTGAGGCGTCGGTGGTTGTGCCGCCGGCGGCTGGTTCGAATGCTCCGGCGCGGCGGGTGGTCGCGTTGTTCGATGCGTCGCTGTCGATGCAGTGGGACAAACTGGAACGCTCGTACGCGGCGTTGACGAAGCTGTTGACGAGTTTGACGGCGGCCGATCAATTCGACCTGTTTACGTTTAATTCTTCGGTGAATCGTTTCGGCGGTTCCGCATCGGCCGGCGGACCAGAGAATGCCGAGAAGGCGCTGGCGTGGTTGAAGGATCAACCGCTGCGAGGGACGACAAATCTATCGGCGGCATTGGAGGCGGCATTGGCCGCGGCGCCGGAGAATGCGGCGATCGTGCTGTTTACCGACGGCGGCGCGTCGGAGGGCGAGATTCGCAGCGGGCGGATCGCGGCGTCATATGCGTCGAAGTGGGCTGCGTCCAAGAAGCCGCGGACGTTCGTTTTCGCGGTCGGCGACGATGCAAATACGAATCTGTTGCGAGCGCTGGCGCGCAACGACGGCGTGCTGGAAACGGTGGGATCGACCGAAGCGCTGGACTTCAAGTTGAATGCGTTTCTATCGAAGTTGCAGAGACGTCCGGTGGCGGGGATGCGGCTTGCAACCGACGCGAATCTGTTCGATGTCTACCCGTTGCAGGAGCAGACCTACGACGGATCGGAAGCCGCGTGGGTGGGGCGGTATCGCAACGCAGCGCGGACGAACTTCTCTTCCGGAGGCGCCACGCTGGCCGTTGCTTTGCCGGCGTCGGAGGCGAGCCACCCGCAGGTTCCGCGCAACTGGGCGAAGGCGCGCGTGGACGCGCTGCTTGAGAAGATCGACCGCGACGGCGAGGACAAGGCGACGATCGACGAGATTATCCGGCTGTCGCGCAGGTACAAGTTCGTCACACCCTATACGTCGTTTTTGGCGGCGCCTCGCGCGCTGCTGCGGCCGCGGTTGATTCGTCCGGGTGATCCAGTCTTGCGTGTGCACACCGATAAGCTGATCTCTTCGGTTGTTGCCGTGTTTCCGTTTGGACTGGTGAAGCCCTTGAAGTTTCTGGCAGAGGAAGATGTGTGGCAAACGCGGTTCCTGGCGCCCGTGGATATGGCGGATGGCACGCATCCGGTGCAGTTGGTGCTCCGCGATAAACACGGCAAGACGTACAAAGAGACGCGGACGTTCGTGATCCTGAGCAAGCCGCCGATTGTGAGGGCGAAGCTTGATAAAAAGTCGTATCGCGCTGGAGAGACGGTGCAACTCAGCGCGGGGGCGTCGGCGGCGACGCGGACGATATCGGCGCGCATGTATGGCGCGGCGCCGGTTGCGCTGCGGTGGAACGAATCGGCAAAAACAAACACAGGCCGGATTGTGTTACCCGCGGCGATTGCGCCGGGGCGGTACACGATCACGATTACCGCCGAAGACATGGCTCACAACATTGGCAGCCAGGAGGTGGCGCTCGATGTTCTCCCGTAAGCTCTTCGCAGCCGGCATCGCCGCGGCGGCGCTCTATGCGGACCTGCCGTCGTGGATTTCGACGATCGAGTTCCGCAATAAGCTCGAGGACGTTTTCTATCGTACGGTGACGTTCGGCTCGAACACGGTGGCGTGGCGCAAACCTCCGAAGGAAACGCGGCCGGGTTTGACACAGCAGATTCAGCAGTCGCCGGCGGAGGCGCAGCTTTACTATTTGCGGGCGCGAGAGGCCGAGGCGCAACTCGATTTTGGCGCGGCGGAGAACGACTGGACGAAGTATGTGGAACTGTCTGGTGACAAGGCGCAGGCGTGGCGGGAGAAGGCCGCGTTTCATCGGCGGCGAGTAGAACCCGAGAAAGAACTTGCGGCGCTGTTGGAATCGGCGAAGCTGCCCGGAGGCGCATGGGATCGATATCGGCCGGCTTCGAAACACTTCGCGTGGGCGGTGTTTGAAGATGCGCTGAAGGTCGCCAATGAACATCTGCTTGAAGACGCGCGATACGTATCGATTTGGAGCGAGTGGGAGAAGCGGTATCCTTCCGAATTCGCAGTTTACGACCGGCAGGCGGGGTGGTTTGCTGGCCGGAAGCGATGGAGCGATGTCGAAGCGCTGATTGGGCGCTACGCGAAGGCGTTTCCATCCGATGAGGCGTGGCCGCTGCGTCAGCGCGCGGTCATTGAAAACGGACGCGGCAATGCGCGCGAAGCGGTGGCGATTTATGAGCGGAACTTCCGCCCCGGTTGGCCGTCGCCGATGCTAAGCGGGTTTTTCGCGGTGCTCGACGGGACCGACTCGCGGCGTGCGTTCGTCGCGGCGGCGCGTCAACAGCTCAAGACGAACCCGGCGGATTTTTCGGCGGCCGCGAAATTGTTTCACCACTATCAAAATGCGGGTGACGGATCGAACGCGCGGCGCGTGCTGCACGACTTCGCCGCACACGCCTCGAAGCTGAGCGCCGCTGATCAGATCCTGTTCGCCGACTTCCACGCTTACACGCAAAATCATCAGGAAGCGGCGCGGCGGTATCAGGCGATCTATGCGGGCAACACGGCGCAAAGCGAAGAAGCGCTGGCACGGCTGATTGCGCTGTTGATCAATCAGGCCGGGCAGCCGTTCGCGTTTGGCGGGGGCGATCTGGGCTTTTATCGCGACATCGCTACGCTCGACACAGCGCCCGGTTTTTGGAACGGCATCCTGTCGCTGGTGTTGAACGGGCAGACGCCGGCGGCGGATCTGGGCGATCGAGAACGAAAGGCCGCCCCTTATTTTCATCGGGCCGCGGCGGCCGAGTTACTGGGTGTGTTCGATACGCGGTTTCCACAGTCAGCGCGCCGGGCGCATCTGCATTCACTGGTGATTGAAGCGTCGGCGATCCATGCCGAGGCCGACCGCGTTTCACGGCTTGGGAACGGATTCTTGAATGCGTTCAAAACCGCGTCGGAACGGACAACAATCGCGTTGCTCACGGCCGACGCTCACGCTCGCCAGAATCAGACGACGCAGGAGTTCGCGATCTACGAAACACTGCTCGACGAGTTATCGGCGCGGGCCGATCGGGTGCCGATCGGCGAGAATGGCACGGCGGCGCGTAGCGTCGATTACCCGCGCGTGCTTGACCGTTACATCGCGCGGCTGAGCGCTACGCGACAGGCGACGCGGGCGCTAGCGCTGTATTTCCGGGAGTTGGATCGCAATCCGAACGATCCGGGGCTGTATGAAAAGGTTGCGGGATTCCTGGATCAGAATCGAATGGCGGCGGAGATCGAAGGCACCTACCGCCGCGCGCTCCAACAGTTTAACGACAAGAGCTGGTCACACAAGCTGGCGCGGTATTTTCTGCGACAGAAGATGAACGCGAAGTTTGATGAGCTGACCAAGCAGGTGGCGGGATCGTTCAGCGGGTTGGAATTGGAAGAGTATCTGCGTGTGAGTGCGCAGCAGGGAAGTCTCGATCCGGTGCTTTATCTGCAGGTGAATCGCTATGCCCATCAGCGGTTTCCTCATCACATTCCGTTCGTCAAGAATTTGATTAGCGCGTACTTGAACAAGGCGACCTACAACGATGTGGAGCGCGAGCGGTTGCTGCGCACGTATTGGATGCACGACGAAACTCTGCGCGACGCGTTCTTTCAACACTTGTCGGCGGCGAAGAAACTTGAGGGAGAGTTGGCGGCGTTGCAGGCGCAATCGCAACGTGATGCGGCAGCGAGCAAATGGCTGGCGGAAGCCGAGGCGTGGCGTGGGCATTTCGAGATCGCGGCGCCACTGTTGAAAACATTGGCGGTGGATTATCCGGCCGATGTCGCACTGGTGAGCCGGACGGCGTCGATGCATCGGTCGCTGGCGACATGGGACGCGCGGAATCTCGACGCCGCGATTCAACTGGAAGAGACGCTGGCGAAGGCGCATCCGTCAAACACGGCGATTCTGACGCGGCTAGGCGAGATGCAGGCCGATCGCGAGCGGTACGATCTGGCGGCGCCCCATTGGAATCGGATTCCGGCTCTTCGTCCAGGAAACGCGGCGGCGTATTTGGAATCGGCCACGCTGTTCTGGGACTACTATCGTTTCGACGATGCTCTGGCAAGGATCGAGGATAGCCGTAAGCGATTGGGAAATCCGCGGCTGTTTGCGTTTGAAGCGGGCGCGATTCGCGAGAACCAGGGCAATTTTGCCGCGGCGGCGCGAGAGTATGTGAACGGCGCCATCGCCGAGGAAGGCGATTCGAATGCGCGGCAGCGACTGATTCGGGTAGCGACGCGACCGCAGTGGCAGCAGCCGGTGCAATCGGCGCTGCAGCAAGGGGGATCGCTCTCGTTACGCGTCGCGTTGCTCGAATCACAAGGCAAGCGGGCGGAATTGGAGGCGTTGTTGACGCAGGCTGTGGCGGGCACCGAAATCAGTGGGTTAGCGGCAATTACCGCGCACGCGCAGCGGAACGGCATGAAGGAACTGGAACGGCGCCTGCTGGCGCGTCAGCTTGCGCTCGCCGTACAACCGGCCGAGCGGATGCAGGCGATCGCGGCGCGGCTGCGCTTTGAAGAGTCGGCCGGCAATGGCGCTGGCGCGGCACAGGAAGCCGAATCGCTGCTGCGCGAAAACGGGCGATCGGTGGGCGCGATTCGCACGGCGGTCAATTATTATTCGCGATCGAACGCAAAAGCACGTGCGGCGAGGATCTTGCTCGCGGCGGCGCCGAACGCGTATCCGGAACTGCGACGGCAGTTTCAACTCGAGGCGATTCAGAAATTGATCGACGGCGGGGACTATGCGGCGGCGCATGGCGAAAGCGCGAAGCTTTTGGCCGCGGATCCGATCGACGAACGTGTGTTGGCGCTCGAGGCCGATGCGTACGCGCGCGCGAAGGACGATCGATCGCTGAGCACCCTGTACCGCGATGCGATCGCGCAGGTACAGAAGTCTTCGTTGCCGCCGCCTTCTAAGATGGCGCGCGTGGCGCTCCTACGGCGCGGTTGGATTCCGGCGCTGTTGCGAATGAATGATGCGACGGGAGCAAGCGATCAGTACATCGAACTGTTGAAGGCTTATCCCGAAGATGTCGCGCTGCTGGGCGAGGCTAGCCGTAACGCACAGCGCGAACGGTTGACGGCGTACTTCGCCAAGGCGGAGCAGGATTCGCCGAAAGACGCGCGGTGGCCGATTGTGCGGGCGCGGTTGGAGCAGGAGTCGGCCAACTACGACGTCACGCTGGCGGCGTGGGGCCGCGCGGTTGTGTTGCGGCCGGAGCGCGTCGATCTACTTGCGAGTCGCGCGTCGCTTGAGGAGCGATTGGGGCGGTTCGATGAAGCCGTGGCATCGCGCCGGAAGCTCTATGAGATCAGCTTCAAGAACGGCGAGTGGCTGGTGCAGGGCGCACGCGTGTTGGCGAGGCAAGGCAGGAACGACGAGTGCGTGAAATGGTTGCGCGAGGGGCTGGTCGATAATCGTCCGGCGTCCGCGAACAACTCGTTCGCGTTGGCGGAGCACCTGCTGGGGTGGGGTTTGGTCGAGCAGGCTCGCGTGGCGGTGGCGCAGGGGATGGCGATTGCGACACCGGAGTCGGACCTCGCGCGGGGCGCTGCGCTTGCGGCCCGTGCGGCCGTTCGATTGCGACAGTTCGATCAGTTGGACACGCTGGTGCAACCCGCGACGCGGCACGTCGTGGCGGCGGGGCAGACGGCGTGGCGCGACGCTTGGGTTCGCACCGCTGCCGAGACAGCGGCAACGTATTTGACGCCCGACGAGAAACAGAAGTTTGGCGCGTGGTTGGAGGCGTCGCGAGGAAGATCATCGGCGGGCGCGCTGGCTTCGTCCGCGGTGGTGGCGGGAGTTAGTGATGTGGCGGTGCGGGTCCTGCACGCAGCTATGCTGGCGGCGCCGGGATCGAATGCGGCGGCGTCGTGGACGGAAGAACTTGTTCGACTGCAGAATCAGCGGCAGCAGTTTAACGAACTCGGCCGCCAGTTGGAGGCCTATCATCGCGTGTATCCGAATCGCGACGAGAAGAGCGCGCTGCTGCATCGTGCGCGATCGGCGTATTTTCAGGGCGGCGACGAGGCTTCCGAGCTTCGTCTGCTTGCGCAGCTTGGGCTCGACGGCGAACTCTCCGAGCGTTATTTCGAGTTGCGCTTGAGCCGTGCGCCGGTGACACTCACGCCCGCGCAGCGAGCCAACAACGAGCTGATGGACCAGTTCGCGAATCACGTTCTGAAGGCCGGGCGCGCCGATGTTTCGACGTTCGCGATTACCGGCCGTCGATCGCCGCAGTGGCAGAATGCGATGCGCGCGTTGACGGCGTTGTATTTCGCGGAAAATTCGCCGGCCGCGCGAAAAGCGTTCCTTGATGTTGTCGGGCCGGATCGCATCGGCGAAAAGCTGGCGCTCGCTGGCAATCGCGATGCCCAATTGGCGGGCGACACGTGGTTCTACTACGCGGGCCGTTACGGCGCGTGGCTGCAGGTTGCCAACGATTCGGCGGCACCGCATTACCTGGCGGCTGAGGTGGAGCTGTCGTCGAACAGCGCCAACGCATACATCCGGCATGGCGAAGAGGCCAAGGGCGCAGTAGCGGAGAATGCGTTTCGGACCGCGCTCCTGCTCGATCCGCATCAGCCGATTGCATACGCGCGGTTGGCGAAGGCCGGTGTCGACTCTGGCTCGAATTGGCGCAAGACTTTTGAAGAACTCTCTTGGTGGCAGAATAATCGGCGCGTGCCGGAGTGGTTCTGGGAAGAGGCGTCGGGCGCGATGCGGGAGTCGAGGACGCTGCGCGCGGAGATGCGGCCGGCTGTCGATCAACTGTTGCGCGGCTATGTGAAACGCAACGGCGCGTATCGCGTGCGCGAGTTGTTGGAAGCGGCGGTTGCGTTTTCGGCGACGCCTGCCGAGGGAGTCGCCTGGATCGCGGAGATCGCACAAGCGGCCGGGGATCCGGGGCAGTTCCTGAATCAAGTGAACAACGAGTCGTCGTGGATTCCGGCCGAGGGGCGCGAGGCGCTGTTGCGCGCGCAACTGGCGTCGAGCGAAGCGAGGTTGGCCAAGACGCTGGGCGAAGAGCGCGAGTTCGTTCGCGGCCAAGTCGACGAAGCGCGGCTGCGGTATTGCATTTATCTGGCCGAGTACGGAAAGTTGAACGCCGCCCGCGCGCACATCGCGCGATTGTCCGAAGACGCGGAGCGGCGGAACGATTTTGCGATTGCCGATTTGCGCGTGAAGCTAGCGGTGCTTGATAACCGATTGGAAGCGGAGTTGGATTCGTTGCAGGTATCGAGCCAGACGTTGCGCGGGATTGCTTCGAGTCTGGATGCCGGTGCGTCTCGCGTTCTGCGGCGGCGCGCGTACGAGGCCGATTTGCGGAACGGCGAAATCGACACGGCCTATCTCGGCCTTGCGGAGCTGGAGTTCGAATCAGGCGAGACGGCGAAGGGCCTTGCATTGTTGAAGGCGTACATGATGAACGGCGCGACGCCGTTCGATCGTCATCAGCGCGCCGGCGATCTATTGATGAAACACAAGCGAACCCAGGAGGCTGCTGCGATTTACCAGAGCCTTGCGCAAGCCGAGCCGTGGAATTGGAACGCGGCCGTCGCGCTGGCGGAAGCGAAGGGCGATGAGAACGGTATGGGCGTGGCGGTTGGCCAAGCCGCGGCGTCTTATGAAGATCGCCTTCGCGCGGCGCGTTGGATTCGTGTGAACAAGAAGCCCGCTGCGATCGCAGCGCCGCCGGAATTGAGTTACATCGCCGGAGGCGATAGCGCTGTGCAGGCAGCCGAACAACCGTACTGGCGCGAAGGGCGGATGTTGGCCGCGGCGGCGTCGAAAGATGCCGCGATTCGCGCGCGGCTCTATCGCGGAGCTGTGGCTGTGAAGCCGGGCGACTCGGCCGCGGCGCTGGAGTTGTTCCGAGTGCTTGCGGCCGCGGGGCGCTGGCGCGAGGCGGTTGTTGCTATCGACGAGCTTGGATATTCGGTAGAGAGCCGAGCCGATCGGGAGCTGATTGCCAACGCGTTCGTGCGCGCGAATCAGGGACCACGCGCTTCGGGGATCTATCAGGTCCTTGCAAACGGGGAGACTGATCCGGCAAAGCGGCGCACGTTGGAGCAGGCTATCGCGGCGATCAACGCGCGCGCGGCCCGAGACGCGGCGAACGATGCGCGACGGCCGGTCGTCAATGATGGTTTGGAGCAAGACCGCATCGTTAAACCGCGCTTGACGGCGCAAGGAGGATCGCGATGAAACGGCTTGTACTGATCTTACTGCCGCTGCCGTTGTTGTGGCTGCTGGCGCAGAATGCGACGCAACCGGCTTCGCCCGTGTCGACGTTTCCTCGCGGCGCGATGGCGGTTGTCGAGACGAAAGACTTTGGCAAGTTGCTTGGCGAATGGAACGCTTCGCAAGCGAAGAAAGAGTGGCTGGCTGGCGATGCCTACAAGGTGTGGCTCAACTCGCGGCTGAGTCAGCGGCTATCGGAGGCGCAGGATCAATTCACCGAGGCGGCGACGTTTGGACTTGACTCGGTGCTGATGGAACAGCTCGCGGGCGACCGGACGGCGATCGCGCTTTACGATGCCGGAGAACTCGAATTTCTCGCGGTGTCGCGCATGCCGGAAGCGAGGTTCGTGGCCAGCGCGCTGGCGGGGCGGAGGGCTTCCTTGCAGCCGCGCAACGCCGGAGGCACTCCATACTTCGTGTCTTCGAATGCGGTGACGCGCCGCACGGTGGCGTTCGCGTTTCGCGGTGAGTGGGCGATTGTGGGAACGACGGAAGCGCTGGTGGCCGAGTGTTTGCAGCGCATGGCTACGGCGCAGGTAAACGGATTGAGTTCGGAAGACTGGTATGCGCGGGCGGCGCGTGCGTCGTCGGCCGAAGGCGAAGTGCGGCTGGTCACCAATATCGACGCGCTGTCGGCTTCGCCGCATTTCCGCAGATATTGGATTCACCGCAACCGCTCGGAACTGCAACCTTACATTGCAACGATCAGCGACCTCGATCGCACCGCGGGGGCATGGGTGGAGCGGCGCTCGCTGGTCCGCAAACAAACGCAGAGCGCGGCGTCCTCGGCGGTTGATTGGCCTTCGCTCTTGCGTGCCATGCCCGCGAATGCGGGACTCTATCGCGCCTGGGCGGAGCCCGATTCTTCGTTCACCGCGCGTACATTGATCAACAAATTCGCGCAACCCGGCGGCGGCGCGTATCGTGAGTCGAATGACGCGCCTTCGCTCGGCGACAATCCCGAGGCTGGTGGGGAGTCCGATTGGGAGACCGATATCGCCGACGCGCCGTTTCACGCGGAGGCGAGCGGCATTGACGCGGCGCGGCTGGCGCGTTGGCTGGCGGCGCAGCGGCTGAGTGGGATGTTGCAAGTGCAGTCGACGCGCGATGTGCCGGGCAATGTATGGATCGGTTATGCGACAAGCGTCGTGTTGACGAAAGCGTCGAACTGGAGCGAGGCCGAGGCGCGTGTGGAGCTTGGCGCGTTGGGGGCGGTGATCGCTGTCGATGGCAGCCGCCTCTTCATCGCCAATAACGGAGCGGCGCTGGCGGCGTTGCGTTCCGCCAATGCGAATGCTCCGAGCGTACCCGCTACGGCTGTTTTCACGGGCGGCTTCCGCCACACGAATGAACGCACGCGGTACCGGCGGTGGATGGCGCGCATCGAGCAGCCGTTCGTGCGGCCGTTGGCGCAGGGTGAGCAGCGCGCGCCGGACTTCATCGAAGACATTGTGCCGAGTCTTTCGCGCGTGGTGAATGCCGTTAACGAGCAGACGGTTGTTGTGGCCGATCCGGGCGATCGTGTCACGCAGACAATTACGTACCGTATTGCTCCATGATTAGCCGCCGCGCATTTCTGGCCGCCGTGACTGCTCGCGAGCGTTACG
>VFZQ01000043.1 GCA_016871135.1 Acidobacteriota bacterium
ATCGGAGTAGAATCGGTATGCCTCGATGTGAAACGCCGAGCGCTCGATACACTTTCGCATCGACGATTCGGCGCCGGCGATGTTCCAATTCTCCAGCATGTCCAAGTAGCCCTTCACAAAATTGGCATGGACCGACATCGCGTCGATGCTCAACGCCTTCTCAACGGCCCGCACCGCCGGCTCCAGCATGTCGCGATCCAACTCAAGCGCCAGGCGATAGACCCACGCCAACCGCGCCTGCGGCTCGGCAAACCCCGGGTCCAGTCGCCCGGCCTCCTCAAGGAGACGCGCCGTCTTCATTAGTTGCTCGACGCCCGGCCGCCGCAACTTCTCATCGGTCGATTGCAACACGAAGTCCTTGCCCGAAAGCAGTTCCGTCAGTCCAGCCCGATACGCGGTCAGCGCCTTTTTCCGGTCCGGAGAAACGCGGTCCGCCAGCACCTGTTGTGCGTGATCGACGATGGCCTTGGCTCCATCGCGGGCTAGCGACGCGGCATCTCCGGTTTCGCGGTCCCCGACCCAGGACCAAATGCGAAATCCACAGGACACCTCGCGCAACTCAGCGACCAGCCGAAGCCGGCTTGCATCCTCCCAACAACGGCCGGCCATCACCGTAATGCAGTGAGCGGTTCCTTCGGACCGGGAGGCCAATTGCTCCAAATCCTTGGCTTGTATAGCCGGGACACCAGCAAACCCCAAACGGTTCGACAGCGAATGCATCAATTGGGCGGCTTCGGCGGTATAGCCGCCGCTTTCCGCGGTCTCGCCGTCCACCAGGAACACCGGAGGCAGAGTCGTCGTGCGACGAGTCAGGAGAACCGCCGCCGCGACCGCGCCCGCTAATCCGATTCCCCCGACAGCCCACTGTCGGCGCGTGAGCGGCAGTCGATCGGAGTCCGTATTCCGGATCGCGAGAGGGGCCGTTTCCACAAACCGGGCTACGTATGCGCCCTTCGGAATCTCGATTCGAATGCCGTCGTCGCCGGGAACGTCCTGGTAATAGCGTTCGAGCCGTGCCCGTAACTTTGATACCTCCACTCGGACCGTGGAATCCACCTTGGGATCGTAGTCGCCGCTCCGGCCAAACACGTCCAAGGCAATGGCATACTCCTTCAACTCGCCCATTTTACCGACAATTGTCTGTTGAACGATGTATTGAAGAAGCCGGGACTGCCGCTCGGCGCGGAGAAACACTTCGGCCTGCAGAACCCGCTCTAAGTGTTTCTGAATGCGGGTGTTATCCACTTGCTGTTACCTCCAGGTAACGCCCATTCTACACCAAGCAACGCCGCATGGGAGCGGGCGCTGGTGGTTCAATTTATTTGGAGGAACCATGCGCACACATTTACTTTTGGCTGGCTTGTTGGTTCTCGCCAGCAATTCCGCCGCCCGCGCGGGCATCGTGACTTTCGCCAACACTGGCGGCACTAGCGAGAACCCAGGCAACCCGCATTCGGGCGCCGGCACAACCTATTCGCGGACATTTGCCGCCACTCACAACGCCGGCCCTAATCGCCTCTACTCTGGGGGGTCGAGTACCATGCCACCACCCGGCTGCTCGTCGATTTGCGCGGAGATCCTCGCACACGAGTATGCCGAAGCCGTCATCGACGCCAACGGCGGAACGGGGCGTGTTTATGCCCACAGGTACTTCGAGTCTCCGACCCAGGAAAATGGCTTTGCTGGCTTTGCCGAGGCCGGATTCCGATTGACAGATGTTTTGACCATCGACCACGCCAGCCCGTTCCAAATCCGGTTGGACTTGTCCCATTCGCCAATCACCGCAATCACCAACCATCCCGCGCTCTTTTCATCGGCCGGTCTCGAGTACCGGCTCCTGATGTCGAGCGACAACGGACTAGACGATGTCGAAATGTACATATTGATGGGAAAGGGCGTCAGCGAGACGGGTTCCAGTAGCGGCTACACGATTGCGTCGTTCGTCAATGGCGAATACCTAACCCAAGAGTCCGGCAACGCGCTACCTGGGGTATACACTCTCAGCACACTGCTGCCAGCCCGAGCGCTGCCACCTGGTCTTTCTTCCTTCACCTACAATCTCGAGTTGTCTCTTTACGCTAACGCTCTTTGCGCCGCCAACGCGGCGCCGGGCTGCCGCGCGTCCGTTGCGTCGATCAATTCGAGCCATATTCAGTTAACCGGCGCCTTTACGTCGCAGAGCGGGTTTGCGTTTTCCGGCGATACTAGCGCAGTCCCGGAACCGGCGGCGGCGTTGTTGGTGGGATTGCCGCTCTTACTGTTGGCGATAAGGCCCCGCCGCGGTTTGCGCGGGATTGTTCGGCGCACCGGCGAGAGGTAGAGCGGGGCGATTCTCGAGGCACCTGCTGACCCAGCAAGGGCACGGCAGCGCACCGACATGCAGGAGGTGGCGGATTTATCTAAGTTGTGAGCGGATCCGATTAAAGCAATTCCGCTTGTGCTGACGCACCACGGCGGGGATGCGTGGTTTCGAAACATGCGGGTGCGGGTGTTTCGCTAGTCGGTCTTTGTCGTTGTGGTCGTCGCCGCCGGTTTCGACTCGGTCTTTGTCTCGGAGGATTTGGACTCCGCACCTTTCGACTCACCGCCGGACTTTGCGGGCGCCGACCCCGCCTTGGCGTAGTCGGTAATATAGAATCCCGAGCCCTTGAAATGCAGGCCAGGAGCCGACAGCAACCGGGTGGCTTTGCCGCCGCACTTGGCATGAGAAGTTAGAGGTTCGTCCGCGAACTTTTGCCGGACTTCAAACGTTTCGTTGCAGTTCTCGCAACGGTACTCGTACAAGGGCATGGTTATTTGGGTGTGGGAATATTGAGCGGGCCGAGGCCAGTGCCGTCTTCGGCCTTCTTCTTACCGAGCGCTCGAATCGTCTCCGCGTTCTTGGTTTCTTCGGGGGTCAGGCCTTTGACGGCAACCTCGAGAGCCTTCTTCAGAATCGCATCTTCGGTCGACTTCGGTTTCTCTTCCTTCTTTGGGGCGTCTTCGGCGCCTTCTTCGCCCGTGTCGGCGGGGTCGTTATCGACAACCGGGACCGACGGCTGGACGGCCACTTCCTGAAGGGCTTTATCTTCGGCGTTGTAGAACTTGGCGACCGATAGAATAACGGCCGAACCGTCGTCCAGAACGATCGGCTTGCGGATGCCTGCATCGGCATAGGTCCGCTCGCCGACGATTTCGCCGCGCTTGAGATCGTAAAACGCGCCGGCGGCAATTTCGGCCGCGCCGGCAGTGCCGCGATTGGTCATGATCGTGAGCGGAAGTTTCGTGACGGCCTTGGCGGGATCGGCGGTGAATTCCTGCCGAGGCGATTTCTGCCCGCTCGAGTAACCGAGACGGCCTTTGTCGACGAACAGATTCGCGAGTGCGATGCCGTTTTCGGGCGCACCGGAGGCGCAGTTGCGAAGGTCGAGCAGGATCTTCTTCGCACCCTGTTTTTCGATCGCTTGGACAGCCGCGGCGACTTCGCTCACGCGCTTGCCTTCGAGCGTCGGCACCTGCACGTACCCGATGCCGTCGGCCATCATCTTGCTCGAAATCGCGGGCCATTGAATTGGGCCGCGCACAATCGCCATCTTTGTCGGCTCAGGGTTGCGGAAGCGCAGCACACCAAGATCGACCGTCGTGCCGATATCGCCGAGCAGCATCATTTCGGCGTAGGCCAGCGGCATGTCGCGCGTGTTAACGCCCTGAATCGTTTCGAGCATGTCTCCGGTCGACAGGCCGGCCTTATTGGCGGGCGAACCGGGAACGGAATCGATGATCGCGATGTAGCCGAAACGCTTGGCGAGCAGCAGGCCCGTCCAGCCCTTGGCTTCACTCTTGGTCTTCTGATACTGCTTGTACTGGTCGGCGGAGAGATAGCTGGCGTAGGGATCGAGCGATTCGAGTAGCCCATTCATGGCGCCGAGCGAGACATTCTTCATGTCGGGCTCTTCGACGTAGTCGCTCTTGATCTTCGAGAGCACCTCGGCGAACACCCCGATATGGCGGTAGGTTTCCTCGGGCGACGAGGTTCCCTTGTTGGCCGCGCCGAGCAGCAGAACGCCAACGAGCATTAGGGAAACGACGGTGACGAAAAACTGTAGCTTACGGTTCATCGCGCGAGTATCCTCCTCCAGATTCAAGTATATCCAAATCGTTCGACGCCTCCCGGTTGTGAATGGTTAGCGGTTTTCTGTATTAGATGCCGCCACCTTGAGACGGTGGTATTCGTTCAATACCTTTTCGACGTATTGGCGCGTCTCTTGATAGGGAGGGATGCCGTTGTATTTTTGCACCGCGCCGGGGCCTGCGTTATACGCCGACAGGGCGCGGTAGACCTGGTCCGGGTACGCCTCGTACTTCACGAGCAGATCTCGCATCAGCCGTGCGCCGGCCTCGATGTTTTCACGGGTGTCGTAGGGGTTGGCATTCAGCGCCTTCGCGGTAGCGGGCATCAGCTGCATCACGCCGATCGCGCCTTTGGGAGAAATCGCGTTAGGCTGAAAGGCCGATTCCACTTTGGCAATGCTCAGCAGGAACTCGGGCGGCAGGCCGGTTTGGTCGGCGGCATCGCGGAGTAGATCCTTCGGCGTCTTCGGCCTTTCCGGCACCATGGGGGCTGGTGGCGGTTGCGCGGGCAGCGCTTCGACGGCTACGGGCTTCGGCGCCTCGGGCAACGCTTCGACTTCAGCAACGTCGGCGCGGTTGATTTCAACGGTGCCCGTGGCGGTGTGCAACAAGAGCTTTTCGCCAACCGTTTCGACGCGGACGGCTTGCAGACGGAATCCGTTGTGCAGAACGATTTCGTCGGCGGCGAAAGCGCAAACGGCGAATGCCAGCAGCAACGGTCTCATTTGGCGACGCGCTCCTTGCGGCGGATGGCCATTCCGAGCGCGAAGAAAACACCCGCAAAGGCGAGGATGATGCAGCCGCCGAGGGTGAGCCGGCTGAAGAAGAAGTAGGCCGCGGTGAACGTTAGAATCCCTGCCGGAATGAAGAAGATGAAGCTGTTCGACGACGGATTCACGCGCGCGGAGGTGTCCTTACCAATTATGACGATTGCACCGCCGGAAACGTGCAAGGCGTTATCATGATCTTTTCGATGACCACCGTTACCCACCTCGAATGCTCCGTGACCGGCGAACGCTACGAAGCCGGCAAAGTCCAAAATCTATCGAAAACCGGCATGCCGCTGCTGGTTCGTTACGATCTGAAAACCGCGCGCGAAAACTGGAATCGCGAGTGGCTGGCCAATGGGCCGCGCTCGATGTGGCGATACGCGCCGGTGCTGCCGGTGGCCAAGCCGACGTCGATCGTGTCGCTCGGCGAAGGCTGGACGCCGCTGATGAAGCTGAAGCGCTACGGCGGCGAACTCGGCTGCAACAACGTTTGGTTGAAGGACGAAGGCCTGAATCCAACCGGATCATTCAAGGCCCGCGGGCTTTCTTGCGCGGTGTCGATGTGTGTAGAGCTTGGCATCAAGAAAGTCGCGATCCCCAGTGCCGGCAACGCCGCGAGCGCGATGGCGGCGTATGCGGCGGCAGCGGGGATCGAAGCGCACATCTTCATGCCGAAGGACGTGCCGCAATCGAACTACATCGAATGCAAGGCGTTTGGCGCGCGGGTCACGTTGATCGATGGGCTGATCTCGGACTGCGCCAAGATCGTCGGCGACCGCAAGGAGGCCGAGGGCTGGTTTGACGTATCGACGTTGAAAGAGCCCTACCGCATTGAAGGCAAAAAGACGATGGGTTACGAACTCGCCGAGCAGATGATGTGGAAACTGCCAGATGCGATCTTTTATCCGACCGGCGGCGGCGTGGGCATTATCGGCATGTGGAAGGCGTTCGACGAGATGGAGCAACTCGGCTGGATCGGGCCGGAACGCCCGAAAATGATTGCCGTCCAGGTGGAAGGGTGTCAGCCGGTGGTGCGGGCTTACAATGAGGGCGCCGAGCGCAGCCAATTTTTCGACAACGCATCGACCGTGGCCGCAGGCTTGCGCGTGCCGAAGCCGCTTGGCGATTTTCTGATCCTTCAAGCGGTCCGGCAATCTGGTGGCACGGCGATCGCGGTATCGGACGACGACATGATGCGCGCCGGTGTGCGGTTGGCGACCGAAGAGGGCATGTTCATTGCGCCAGAGGGCGCGGCGTGCATGGCGGCGCTCGAAAAACTTGTCGGGAGCGGCTTTCTGAAAGCGAACGAGCGGATCGTGATCTACAACACCGGCTCGGGGTTGAAGTACTTGGAAGCCTATTCCGCGCTGTTTCCGCGCTAGGAAAACGACGGCCCGGCGCCGGGGGCGGCGTCGGGCCATCCAGTGAATTTGGAATTGGTACTCGGAGAGAGGAACCAGCACTAATACCGGCCCTTATCTAAATAGTGGCCGGGGGCCGCCAATGTTCTCACCGAAATTTCCCGGCCCCGTGCCGGCCGGCGCGGCTAGCAGTTCCAGCGCATGCGCCTGGCCGATCTCTTCGCGCAGCTTCTCGGCGTCTTCGAGCGTCTTTAACTTCGTCTTTTGGTCGGCGCTCAGGAAGCTCAGCGCCTGCTCGTGGGCCTTGGTCGTGTTGGAGTCCATCATCTTGCGCAGCGCGGCGATTTCGAGCATCGCGCGGCCGATGGCGGCGGCGTCGGTCGAGCCATTGGTGATCACTCCGTTCAGCGCGGTTTGCTTCTCGGCGATCTGCTGCCGCACGGTTCGATTGGCGGCGCGGGCGGTGTCGCCGGCTTGGCGTATCGACGCCAACTGCGCGTCGGATAGACTCAAGTGGGACTTGATATCGGTGAATTCCGGCGCAGCCGCGCCAGGTCCGCCCGGGGGTTGTGCAACCGCCGCGGCCATCAGGGTCAATGAGAGTAAAGTTTGTTTCAACATGAGTTGTTCCTTTCGGTTTCCGTATCGCGCGTTTGCGCTCATAGCGTGAAACGCGGCTCGCTTACCCCAAGTTGGTTAAGTCCGCGCTAAATTCACCGTATTTCCGGTTGCGTCCGGCGATTTACAGAGGACAATGGATGCAACGATGAGACTCGATGGCCGTGGCTTGCAAATCCTAACCGGAGCTGGGCTATTTATGCTTGTGCCGCTGGCGTGGTTGCAATACCGTTGGATCGACGAAGTCGCCGCAGCGGGGCACGCCCGCACACGCGCGGACGTGAAAGCGGCAGTCGACCGAATTGCGAGCGAGTTGGATCGCGACCTCACCCGGGTGCACGTGGCGCTGATCTCCGGCCCGCCTGTGGATTCGTTCCTGGACCGACTTGCCCGCTTGCCCGAACCCGCGGAGTCGCTCTCAGTGGCGCGAATATTGAAGGTGATTGACGACGAGCCTTGGACCGCCGAAGTATGGGATGCTCAGCGACAAGCCTTCGCGCCCACCAACGCGCCGGAGTGGTGGATCAGCCGCGACCGGCGGACGGGACCGATTCAGCCGGCGCCGCTCGCCGTTGTCGGGCCAGTGCGCGGGCGGCCGCGCTGGTTGCCTCCGTTCACTGACGGGCCGCCGCCTGGCGGACCGCCGCCCTTTGTTCAAAGGGCCGGGAATGCCGGGGCGCCGGAGCCGTGGATCATCGTCGAGTTCGACGAAGCGAAGTTCCGAAACGAATATCTACCGCGGCTAATCTCACGTCATTTCGGCGCGGAGCGGCTGCGGGAATTCGCCGTTCGGATTGTAGTGGTTGCCAAGCCGCATGAAACGGTCTTCGCAATGGGCGAGACCGCATGGACAACTCCCGACGCGGAAACCCCGCTGCTGCGCGGCATCATACGCGAGGATTCGCTGCCGCCTCCGCCTGGCGGACGGCCGCGGGCGCCGATCAACGCCTCGGGGCTTTGGCGGCTGCAGGCCGCGCACGTTTCGGGATCGCTCGAAGCCGTCGCGGCTGCCACGCGGAATCGGAATCTGCTAGTTAGCGGAATTACGCTCGTGATTCTTGCGGGCGCGTTTCTCGCGCTCGCCAACGCCGCACGGCGCTCCCGCGAGTTGGCGCAGCTTCAGATGGAGTTCACCGCGGGAGTGTCGCACGAGCTGCGTTCGCCGATCGCAGTGATCGCGTCGGCGGGCGATAATCTGGCCAGCGGCATCGTCGCCGAAGCCGAACGTGTTCGCGAGTACGGCGCCATCGTGCGCGACGAAGCAACCCGGCTGAACACGATGGTGGAGCAGGTGCTTCGGTTCTCCGCGATCGAGAGCGGCCGGCTGCCGCTGGAACTCGATGCGATGAGCGCGCGCGGCATGCTCGCGGCGGTGGAGTTGGAGTTGCGCGACACGGCATCGCGCGCGGGCTTCACGTGGAAGATCGAGGGTGCCGACGCCGCTGTCCGTGCCGATGGCAATGCGATACACGTTGCACTTCGCAACCTGGCGGAAAATGGGTTGAAACATGCGGCGGCGGGCAAGTGGCTGCGCTTCTCGGTGCAGCCTTTCGAAAAGACCGTCGACATTGTTGTCGAAGATCGCGGCCCGGGAATTCCGTCCGAGGACTTGCCGAGGCTGTTCGAACCTTTTTATCGCGGCGCCGACAGCAGGCGCAGCCAGCGCCGCGGTTCGGGGCTTGGCCTTGCGCTGGTCGAGCGGATCGTGCGCGCGCACGGCGGGGCGGTACGCGCGGAGAACCGGCACGAAGGCGGCGCGCGATTCGTGATTACGCTCCCGGCTTACAATACTTAGACCGATGGCGCTGATACTCATCGTCGAGGACGAACCCGGGCTGCGGCTCACACTCACCGACCGGCTGAAGGCCGAGGGCTACGTTGTCGAGACGCGCGACGACGGCATCGCCGGTCTCGACGCCGCCCGCGCGCATGGATACGATTTGATCCTGCTCGACGTGATGCTGCCGGGCATGGATGGCTTTCGCGTCTGCCAGACTTTGCGTGAAGAGGACGTCGACACGCCGATCATCATGCTAACCGCGCGAGGCAACGTCGGCGATCGGATAACCGGACTGAAGTCCGGCGCCGACGACTATCTACCCAAGCCATTTCACATGCAAGAGCTCCTGCTGCGCATGGAGGCGATTTTGCGGCGCACAAAGAAAGAGGCTCTCGCGCAAAACGTGCGCTTCGGCGCGATCGAGATCGACGCGAAGGCGGCGCTGGTGCGGCGCGGCGGCGCGGAGGTCACGTTGTCGGCGAAAGAGTATCAGTTGATGCGATACCTGGTCCAGCGGCCGGGCGAAGTCGTCAACCGCGATACGCTATTGCGCGAAGTGTGGGGCTACAACGCAACGCCCAATACGCGGACTGTTGATGTGCATATGACGTGGCTGCGGCAAAAGCTCGAAAACGATCCGGCTTCGCCCGCGCATTTCGTCACGGTTCGGGGCATGGGATACCGGTTCGACGGGTAAAAGCACGAACGCCCCGGTGCGGGCCGGGGCGTTCGTGTTTGTTGAATTCTGGGATCGGTCTTAGAACTGATTCCAGAGGTATTGATTGTACACCTCGTGGTGGAACTGCACTTCGGGCACCTTAACAACTGTTCCGAGAAGGCGAGCGCAACGATCGGCCGAGGCCTTCTTTAGATCCGCGTAGCGGCCCTTGACATCGTTGCCGAGCAACGTGCCGGTCCACTCGGCGTTGTTGAAGTTGTCGAGCGCGTCGTAGATGTTGTCGGGCAAGTAACGCTTCGCCTGACGGAGGTTCTTCTCCTTCGAGATGTTGCCTTCCAGGCCGGTCTTGAACACCGAGAGCAGCACCATATACGGATTGGCGTCGGGGCCGACCGAGCGGACTTCAACGCGCGCGGAACGCTCGTTGCCGATCGGGATGCGGACCATCGAACCGCGATCGACCGCCGAGGCGATAATCTGGTTCGGCGCTTCGAAGTGCGGATCGAGACGGCGATAGGCATTGACCGACGCGTTGAGCATCAGGCAGATGTCGTTGCCGTGCGTGAGGATACGGTCGACGAAGCTCCACGCGAACTTCGAGATCTTCTCCTGGCCTTGCGGATCCCAGAAGAGGTTCTTGCCTTTCTTCGAGATCGAGACGTTGGTGTGCATGCCGGAGCCGTTGACGCCAACGACCGGCTTGGGCAGAAACGACGCAGTGAGGCCCATCTTGCGGGCAACCTGGCGGCAGATCAGTTTGTAGAGCTGGATCTGATCGGCGGCCGCGACGACTTCGCCGTAACCGTAATTGATTTCAAACTGCGACGGCGCGACTTCCGGGTGATCCTTTTCGTTCTGGAAGCCCATGGCGCGCTGCACTTCGGCCGTGGTGTCGATGAAGGTGCGGAGCGGGTCGCCGGGCAGCGAATGATAGTAGCCGCCGGTGTTGACGTACTCAAACTTGCCGGTTTTGTAGTAGTCGCGCTCGGCGTCTTGACCCGCGAAAAGGAAGCCTTCGATTTCGTTGGCCGCGTTGAGCGTGTAGCCGTCGGAAGCGAATTTGCTCTGCGCGTAGCCCTTGAGCACGCCACGGATGTCGCCCTGGTAGAACGAACCATCCTTGTCGATGACTTCGCAGAAAGCGAGAACCTTGCCCGCGCCGAAGATGTCGGCGGGGGCGTGGTAGAAGGCCGACCAGTCGATGCCAAGGCGCAGGTCGCTCTCGCGCTGGGCGGTAAATCCGCGGATCGAGGAGCCGTCGAAGGTCAGGTTGTCCCAGCTTCCCAGCAGGAACTTCTTGTCATAGTCGAGCATGTGCAGGCGGCCTTCCAGGTCGCTGAACATGACGGTGACGGCCTTGATCCGTTTCTCGTCGGTCAGGTACTTCAAGCGTTCTTCACGAATCTGCTCGGGGGCGACGCGATTTTTGCGCTGCTCCTTGCACTGCAGATTTTTCTCTTCCAGCTCCGCGTAGGAAAGCTCTAAGAATTCGCGCATGTTGGTAGTTCAATCTCCTCGAACGTTGGGGGTTGCGATCAGCGTACGAGACGCCGATTCTCGATTATAGACAACGGAAGGCCGTCCGGTCGCGGGTTTTCGCGGAAAATTTCTAATCGAATATTTTATGGGGGCTATTGGACTGGCTGATGGGTCGTTGCCACCGCCGTTCCTTCGCCCTCCGCTAGCCTGATTCTGATCGGCGTACCCGGCGCCATTTGGGCCGGGTTGCGGACGATAGCGCCGTCTTCGCGAGATACGACAGCGAAGCCACGGGCCAATATTTGCAAGGGGTTGAGCGATTGCAGCCGGCCCGCGAGCACTTCCAGCCGCGACGTCCGCTGAGCGGTGATCGCGGCACGGGCGGCGTCCAATCGGGCCCGGAGCGACTCGTTTCGCCGTTTGGCGGCGGTAATTATGAGACGCAGATCGAGCCGGCGGAGCGCCTGTTCAAGCGCGTTAAAGCGGGTCCGATGTTTCGTCAGTTGAGCGGCGATCAGGGACTTTGCCGACTGGCTGGCGTCGTCGACGCGCTGACCGGTGCGGAACAACCGCCGCTCGACGATCGTTAGCGCGCGCTGCGTCGAAACACTCTGCAACCGCCGCGCGGCGGAGGCCAGACGAAGACGCAGGTCTTGCTTCATGCGCGCCTCAGCGGTGCGGAGTTGATCGAGCACGGTCTCTCGAGAGGCGGTGACGATCTCGGCGGCGGCGCTGGGAGTTGGCGCGCGGAGATCGGCCACGAAGTCGGCGATCGTGAAATCGGTCTCGTGGCCAACAGCGGAAATGACGGGGACAGTTGAAGCGGCGATCGCGCGCGCCAACGGCTCTTCGTTGAACGCCCAGAGGTCCTCGATCGATCCCCCGCCCCGCGCAACGATGACGACATCGGCCCACGGGTTCTCGTTGAAGTAGCGCACGCCCGCGGCGACCTGCTCGGCCGCGCCATGTCCCTGCACCAACGCCGGAAACACACGCACATGCGCGCCGCGGAAACGTCGTTCGATCACATGCAGGATGTCGCGGATCACGGCGCCCGTCGGACTGGTGACGATGCCGATGTTCCGCGGAAATTTCGGAATCAGTTTCTTGCGATCGCTCTCGAACAAGCCTTCGGCCGCGAGTTTCTTCTTCAGCTTTTCGAACGCCGCTTGCAACGCGCCGGCGCCGATCGGCTGCACGGCGTCGACGATCAACTGATACTCGCCGCGCACGTTGTAGACTTCAATACGCCCGCGAAGCAGCACCTCGACGCCGTCTTGCGGCTTAAAGCGCAGAAGCCGGTATGCACCCTTCCAACAGGCGCATTTGAGCGCCGCCTTGTCGTCTTTGATGGTGAAGTAGGCGTGCCCCGACGCGGCAAGCTTGAAGCCCGACACCTCACCGCTCACCCAGATGTTCGCGTAGGCGTCGGAAAGGAGCGCGCCGATCTCCTCGGTCAGTTCGCCGACCGTGTATTCGCGCCGTTCGAAGACGATGTCGGCCGATGGTTCTCTCATGCTTTGATTTGCTCGCGCGCCCAGTTGCGAGCTAGGCTGGTCAAGCGGCACTACATATTGTTTCACGTGGAGAGGTTTCATGAGTCCCAAGGACGTTCTCGCATTCGCGAAGGCGGAAGGCGCGCGGCAGGTCGACATCCGGTTCACCGATATACCCGGCCTACAGCATCACATTACATACCCGATCTCGCAGTTGACCGAGGACTCCTTCGAGGACGGATTCGGCATTGACGGCTCGTCGATCCGCGGCTGGGCGGCGATCAACGAGAGCGACATGCTGCTGATTCCCGATCCGGCGACAGCGATCATCGACCCGTTCTACAGCGTGCCGACCGTGGTCATGACCGGCAACGTGCTGGACCCGATCACGAAGCAGAAGTACGATCGCGATCCCCGCAACATCGCCCGCAAAGCCGAAGCGCACCTGCAGAACACGGGCCTCGCCGATACCTGCTATTTGGGCGCCGAAGCCGAGTTCTTCATCTTCGACAACGTTTCGTTCGACTCGACGCCGAACGCGGCGTTCTACGAGATCGACGCCGAGGAAGGCCGCTGGAACACAGGCCGCAAGGAGAACAATCACGGCTATCGGCCGCGGTACAAGGAAGGCTACTTCCCCGTGCCGCCGACCGATCATTATCAGGACTTGCGCGCCGAAATGGTGGAGGTTTTGGAGAAGGCGGGGATTGTCGTCGAGTGCCATCATCACGAGGTCGCCACCGGCGGGCAGTGCGAGATCGATCAAAAGTTCGAAACGCTGGTGAAGTCGGCGGACAACATGATGACCTACAAGTACATCGTGCGGAACGTGGCGCATCAGTTCGGCAAGTCGGTGACATTCATGCCGAAGCCGATTTTCGGCGACAACGGCAGCGGCATGCATTGTCATCAGTCGTTGTGGAAGGACGGCAAGCCGTTGTTTGCCGGCGATGGCTACGCGGGCCTTTCGCAGATGGCGTTGTGGTACATCGGCGGATTGTTACGGCATGCGCGCTCGTTGTCGGCGATCATCGCGCCGACGACGAATTCGTATAAGCGATTGGTGCCGGGTTACGAGGCGCCGGTGAATCTGGCCTACAGCCGCCGCAACCGGTCGGCAGCATGCCGTATTCCGATGTACTCGGCAAGTCCGAAGTCCAAGCGCGTCGAATTCCGCCCGCCCGATCCGTCGTGTAATCCGTACCTGGCGTTTTCGGCGATGTTGATGGCGGGGCTCGACGGCGTGATCAACAAGATCGATCCGGGCGAATCGCTCGACAAGGACATCTACGACCTCTCACCCGAAGAGATGAAGAGCGTGCCTTCGATGCCGGCGTCGCTGGAAGAAGCGCTGTATTGCCTCGAAGAGGATCACACATTCTTGCTGAAGGGTGATGTATTTACCGAGGAGTTGATTGAGACGTACGTTTCGTATAAGAGCAAGCACGAGGCGGACGCGGTCAGGCAGCGGCCTCATCCGTATGAGTTTGCGCTCTACTACGATATTTAGCCTGGACGCGATCCGGTAAACGGCTTTCAAGCGCTGGAGAACTGGATGACTAGTCCTTCGGTGGCCTTATCGCTGCGTTCGGATCTGCGACTGCGGCTTCAGTCTAGCGCGTCGTCGAGGCCGTTGGCCCCGCCGCATCAAACCCATGTTGCAGCCGATGCGTCGGACCATCGAAAAACTGGGTCGATTTGAAAAGTTCGTGGCGCCCGTCGCCGGCCTCCGGCGCCGCCAGCGCGAGAATCTCTTTTCGCGCTTCGGAAGATAGCGGCTTGAAATCAGCCGCGATCTTAATATCGGCCTGCAACTGTTCCATCGTCGTGTACCCCCGGCACAACGTGGTAATCGGAAGGCTCAACGAATACCGCACGCACTGCTCGGCGGTCAGTTTCGTCTGCGACGGAATGCGCGCCACGTACGGCCCGCCGCCGAGGCACTTCATGCCGATTACCGACACGCCCTTTTTCACGCACACCGGCACGACTTCGTTCTGAAAGCTCCTAAAGAACGCGTCGAGCGGATTGATCGGCATCTGCGCCGTCGTCCACGCCACATTCTTCGCGAGCATCTTGAGATGAATCGACGGATCCTTGTGCCCGGTGAAGCCGATGTGGCGGACCTTACCCGCCTTCTGCGCTTCGAGCGCCGCCTTCAACGGCCCGCGCTCAACGATCCAATCCGGATCGTTGTCATAGTTGATTTCGTGAAACTGCCACAGATCGAGCCGGTCGGTCTGCAACCGCCGCAGGCTCTCATCGAGATTCGCCATTG
>VFZQ01000044.1 GCA_016871135.1 Acidobacteriota bacterium
TCGTCGGAGACACGGTCGTTCGCAACTGCGCATCCAGTTCCGGATCTTTGTCGCCCAACTCATTGGCCGCCTCGAACAGCGTCTTCGAATTCTCCATTCTCGGCAGATACGGCCCCAACCACTTGTACTCGTCGAGCTTGGCCATCTCGCGGAAGTACCGTCGCGTCGTTGTGTTCAACTGCACCGGCATGTACGCCTTCACCAATTTCGAAATCGCGTCCGACAGATGGGCAACGGCGTTGTCCTTGCGCGGCAACGAACCGTGCCCGGCGCTCCCGCGCGCCACCAGGATCACACGCGTCGGCACCTTCTCCGAGGTCTGAACCTGAAACACGTCCGTACCGTCGTCGGTCAACATCCGCGCGCCCGCCTCGTTCAACGCGAACTCGGCGTCGATCTTGCTCCAAGCATTCCGAATCAACCACTGAATCTCGGTCGACCCCGCCTCCTCGTCCGCCTCGCTCAGAAAAATGATGTCGCGATTCAACTTCGTGCCGCGCTGCTTCAGGTCCACAAGCACCGCCATCTCCGCCGCCAGCAGCGCCTTTGTATCGACGGCCCCGCGCCCGTAAATAAAGCCATCGCGCCGCAATGCTTCGAACGCCGGCACCGTCCACAACTTGGGCTCAATCGGCACCACATCGCTGTGCGCCATAATCAGCAGCGGCCTTTTCGATCCATCGCCCTTCAATCGCGCGATCACGTTGAGACGGTTCGGATCGCCGCCGATCACTTCGCTCGCAATTCCTTCATTGGCGAACTCGCTTTCGATGTACCGCGCCACGCGCGTTTCATTGCCCGGCGGGTTCGACGTGTCTAATTTGAGCAGCGCGATCAGATACCGCAGCGAGCGGTCTTCCAGCGTCTCGGCGTACACGCTCGCGGCCAGCGCGAAAATCAGAATCAGCCTCATTTGTCGATTATCGCGCTACATTGGGAGGTACAGCATGTCGTCTCGCTTATTCCTCGCGATCGCGCTCTGCGCCTTCGCCGAGACCCCTCCGAAACAAGTCGTCGTTGTGACCGGCACATTCGACGCGATCCCACTCGAAGAATCCGAACGCAACGTCCGCGCCGTGCCCGCGCGCGAACTCGCGCCGCTCACCGGAACCATCTCCGATCTATTCAACCTCGATAGCTCCGTCGATCTTCGCGAACGCGCCCCAGGCGCGATTCAGAGCGGCCTTTCCATACGCGGCGGCAGCTTCGGCCAATCGCTCATTCTCTGGAATGGTCTACGCCTGAATAGCGTGCAATCGGCGAATCTGAACATGGACGTACCGATCCCGATCGACGCGCTCGGCCAGCTTGAGATTTTGAAGGGTTCCGGCTCCACGCTCTACGGCTCCGATGCCACCGCCGGCGTCGCGAACTTTATCACGAAGGCCCCGGAGACAAGCGAAATCAAGCTGCGCACGGGCCTCGGAAACTGGGGCCAGCAGCAGCAGCGAGCCTCGCTCGCTTACGTCCGCAACGAGTTCGCCCAACAGTTGACCATGTCTCGCGACTTCTCCACCGGCTTTGCCAAGAACCGCGATTATCGCAATCTCTCCGTCGCGTCGATGACGAATTGGAAGCGCACCGACATCACGATGGCGCACAACGATCGGCCCTTCGGCGCCGAGCAATTCTACGGCAACTTCAACTCCTGGGAACGCACCAAGAACTGGTTCGCCGCGCTGCGCCAGGGCTTTGGCGAAAAGACCGAGGCAGCGTTCGCCTATCGCCGACATACCGATCTGTTCGTGCTCTTTCGCGATCGCCCGCAGGTCTTCACTAACCGGCACATCGCCGAAAGCTATCAACTGCAACTCCGCCGTCGTGACGACCTCCCCCACAACGCCCGTCTGCACTACGGCGCCGAATTCCTGCATGACTCGATCAACAGCAACAACCTCGGCATTCACTCGCGGGCGCGCAAGGCCATCTATGCGTCCTACGATATGCGCGCGCTGAACCGCTTCTCGTTTACGGTCGGCGCTCGCGAGGAGATCTACCGCAACGGCCAACAGCAGTTCAATCCCACTGTCGCCGCCGGCGCGTGGCTGCATCAACGCGTAAAACTCCGGGCCAGCGCCTCCCGCGCGTTCCGGTTGCCGAGTTATACCGATCTTTACTACCGCGATCCAGGTAATATCGGAAATCCCCTTCTCCGCCCCGAAAGCGCGTGGAGCTACGAAGGCGGCCTCGATTGGAACGCGGCCGGCGCATGGCGCGGCGGCGTGACGATCTTCCAGCGCCGCGAGCGCGATGGGATCGACTACGTCCGCGCAAACCCCACCGACATTTGGCGAGCGACGAATTTCCAGCGTTTGAACTTCACCGGCGTGGAGGCGAATGCGGTGACAACAATCGCGCGCAAACATCGGGTCGAACTCAGCTACACCGCCCTCAACGGTGCTCAATCCGTCCTCACAGGCCAGCAATCGAAGTACGTGTTCAACTATCCGCGACACTCCGGCGTGGCGACGTGGCAAGCGGCATTTGCGAACGGCCTCGCCGCGCGAACACGCATCGGCGCGGTCGAGCGCCTCGGCCGCAATCCCTACGCGGTCTGGGACGTCTTCGCATCATGGAACCGCGGTACGGTTCGCCCCTATGTCCAGCTAACCAACTTGTCCGCCACTCGCTACCAGGAACTGATCGGCGTTGCCATGCCTGGCCGCGGCCTTATCGGCGGCGTGGAGTTTACGTTTACCAAGGGCCACTGATATAGCGCTAAGCTACAATGAAATCGGTGCTCCGCGCTCTTTTCGCATGCCTCACCGGCGCCCTGTGTCTTCACGCCCAAACTGGCCAGCTTGACGCCAGTTCCGCGCTGTTTTCCGTCATGGCCGCGCTCAATGCCGCCGGTTACGACCAGGACGCCGAGTCCGCCAACAATCACCCGCTGCGCAAAGCCGTTACCGATCATCTGAAGAGCAAAAACCTCGCCTCGGTCGCCGAAATAAAGAGCTTTCTCGAAAAACGCCGCCAGTCGGGCAAGCAGCTCGAACTCGCCCGTTTTATCTCATTCGCTCTCTCGGTCGAAGGCGCTCCCGCGTTCAAGCACAAGTTCCAACCACACGAGATGCCGCCCGATGTCGTGCCGCTCGAAGGCTTCGACAAGCTGATGGTCGCTTTTCACGCGGAAGCCGATATGGAGACGGTTTGGAAACAAGTCCAGCCCCATGTCGACAAAGTCCTCGCTGGCTATCAGGAACAGTTCGTCACAACGATCAACGAGGTCAACGCCTACCTTCGCAATCCGACCTCGGGCTACGTCGGCCGCCGATTCCAGATCTACGTCGAACTGCTCGGCCCGCCCAATCAGGTACAGACGCGCGAATATAAAGACGACTACTATATCGTCCTGACACCCTCGCCCGAACCGCAGCTTGACTTCCTCCGCTACGCCTACATCCGCTATCTGCTCGATCCGCTCTCGTTCAAATACAAGGCCAATCTCGAAAAGAAGAAGCCGCTTCTCGACCTAGCCGGCGCCGCGCCAGCTCTTGAGGAGTATTACAAAAACGACTTCCAACTCCTCACCACTGCCTGCCTCGCAAAAGCCGTTGAAGGGCGCATTCGCAAAAACGCCGCACTCGCCGACCAAGCTCTCAAGGAAGGCTTCATCCTCGCGCCGTACTTTAATGAGGCACTCGGCGTTTACGAAAAACAAGAGGTCGCCATGCGCCTCTACTACCCGGAGATGATCGACGCGATCGACTTGAAGAAAGAAGACAAGCGCTTGGCCAGCGTCGAGTTCGTTTCGACGCGCCCGGTGCGCACCTTCAAGTCCGAGCCGCGCGAACTCAAGCCAACCGGTGTTTTCAAGACCCTTGAAGACGCCGAAGATCTTTACCGCCTTCGCAAATGGGCGGAATCGAAACCGGTCTTTTTGCGTGCGCTGCAAGAGACCGACGAAAAAACACTCCATGCCAAGGCCTATTACGGCCTCGCGCGGATCGCGGTGCAGCAACGGGATCCCGAACTCGCCGTGAAACTTTTTGAAAAGGTGCTCGATCTAGATCCCGACGGCGCGATTCGCAGCTTGAGTCATGTCAATCTGGGCCACCTCTGGGTGATCGGGAACGAGCCCGAAAAAGCAGTCGAACAATATAAGGCGGCGCTTGCCGTGGCCGGCATATCGCCCGCCGCGAAAAAGGCCGCCGAAAACGGTCTGAAAGAAATTACGCAGAGATCCAAGGAGAAGGAATGATCAAGATTCTCGCCGCCAGCCTCGCCGCCGCATCGCTATTCGCGCAAGGCCCACAACCGAAATCGCAAAAGGAACTCGACGCCATCAACGCGATGTTCCAAGCCCCGGACAACGATGCTCGCATCAAGACCGGCACCGAACTCATCACGAAGTTCGCCGACACGCAGTTCAAGCCGCTGGCGCTCTATATCATCACTAGCGCCCACTTCGATAAGAAGGACTACACCAACTCGGTCATCCAAGGGGAGCGCTGCGCCGAGGCCGACCCCAAGAGCGCCTTCGCCTCGCACTGCAAAATCATGATCGCCACCTCGCTTGTATCGGTGACCAAAGAGTTCGACTTCGACAAGGAAGAGAAACTCGGCCGCGCCGACAAGCTTGCCAAGGAAGCCATCGAAGGTGTTAAGGCCGCCGCGAAGTTTAATCCCAATTTGACGGACGAGCAGTGGGAAGGCGCCAAGAAGAGTTACATTGGCGAAGCTCACCTCGCCATGGGCATGGCCGCCACCGTCCGCAAGAATTGGAACGACGCCATCGCGAACTTTAAAGCCGCTACAGAAAACGACCCAGGCAACCACGGCTCCTTCATCCGCCTCGCCGCGGCAATGATGAGCGCCAATAAGCTCGACGACGCCATCGCGGCTCTCGACAAGGTCATCGCCATGCCGGGCGTCGACGCTCAGATCGTCGCGATCGCCAAATCGGAAAAGGAAAAGGCCGTCAAGGCCAAGGGAGCCAAGTAGCCCTTTGTCCCCCGCCGCGGATTGGAAGGATCTGTCCGAACGGCTCGGCTACGTTTTTCAGGATCGTGAGATTTTGGCGCGGGCGTTGACGCACAAGTCACACCCCGCGGAAAAAGCCTCGCCCGATCCAGCGCCGAAGTCGACGGACTCCGACAACGAACAACTCGAATTTCTTGGCGATTCCATCCTCGGCTTCCTGGTAAGCGAAGCTCTGTACGGGAGCTTTCCCGACTACCCCGAAGGCAAGCTCTCAAAACTTAAGTCCTGGCTCGTTAGCGCGTCGCACTTGCACTCGGTCGCGGCGCGCATCGGCTTGGGCGAGGCTCTTTTGCTGGGGAGAGGCGAGGAGATGAGCGGAGGCCGCGCCAAACGCGCGATTCTCTCCAACGCGCTCGAGGCCCTGCTGGCTGCGATCTACCTTGATGGCGGCATGGACCCCGCTCGCCGTTTCGTCCGCGAGTTCGTACTCCCGGATACGACGGGTGATACGGAAACGGCTTTCCCCCCTGCTCTCACGGACTACAAGAGCGCCCTGCAGGAACAGGCCCTCGCCAAGAACCTTCCGCAGCCGAAGTACGTCACCGTCGGGGAACGCGGTCCTGAACACGCAAAGACTTTCACGGTTGAAGTCCGTATCGGCGAAGCACTGATAACGCGGGCCGAGGGCGCTTCGAAGAAGGATGCGGGCCAGCGCGCCGCTCAAATGATGCTCTCGCAATTCTAACTCTCATTCTTCCTCTCCCCAACCGATGAGGATAGTGTCCATGTTCGCTATCATCGGCATCCTCGTCGTCATCGGCTCCGTGGTGGGCGGCTATGTGTTGTCGCACGGCAACCTCAAGGTTCTGATCCAACCGTATGAAATGATGATCATTCTTGGCGCCGCGCTGGGAACGCTCTTCATCGCCAATCCGCTTCCCGTCATCATCGGAGTTTTCAAGGGTGCGCTAGGTATTTTCAAAGGATCGCCGTACGGCAAAGCGTTCTACCTCGAACAACTGAAGATGCTCAACGACGTCTTCACCTACGCGCGCAAGAACGGCTTGGTGAAACTGGAAGCCGACGTCGAAGAACCGGACAAGAGCCAGCTTTTCTCCAAGTACCCGAAATTCATCAAGGATCATCACGCGGTTCACTTCGTCTGCGACACGCTCCGAATGAGCATTAGTGGCGGCGTCGGCCACTTCGAAATCGACCAAATGATGGAGATGGATATGGAGATCCACCACCACGAGGCGAACCTTCCCGTCACCGCGCTTACAACCGTTTCCGATGCGCTTCCCGGCCTTGGCATCGTCGCGGCGGTGCTCGGCATCGTGATCACCATGGGCGCGCTCGGCGGCCCGCCCGAAGAGATTGGCCACCACGTCGCCGCGTCGCTAGTTGGCACGTTTCTCGGCATTCTAATGAGCTATGGTTTCTTCGGCCCGATAGCGGGCAGCATGGCCCAATCCAACAATGCGCAAAAGGAGTACTTCAATTTTCTGCGCGTCGGTTTAATCGGATTCATTCGTGGCGCGGCGCCGATCCTCGCCGTCGAATTCGCGCGCCGATCCATCCCCGCCCATGATCGGCCCACCTTTAAGGAAATGGAAAAGGCCGTCAAGGGAGGCGGTTCGTAATGGCTGAAGATAACGCCGCGAAAGAGCAGCCGATCATTGTCATTAAGAAGGTCTCCGGGCACGGCGGGCATCACGGAGGCGCGTGGAAGGTCGCCTACGCCGATTTCGTCACCGCGATGATGGCGCTGTTCATGGTGTTGTGGCTGTTGAGCGCCAGCCAGGAGACGCAAAAGGCGATCGGCGGCTACTTCCAGGACCCCTCCGGCAACGGAAAACTAATCGGTTCCGACATGGCTGGGGCCGGTGGCGAGTCAATCGATCTGGCGGCAAAAGACATGGAGAAACTCAAGGAGAAGATCGCCCAGTCGTTGAAAGAATCGTCGAAGTTCAAAGAACTGCAAGACAAAATCGTGATGGTTGTTACCGGAGAAGGACTCCGCATCGAACTGCTCGAGTCCGATACTGGAACGTTCTTTGAAAGTGGCAGCCCCGTGCCCACCGTTCAGGCTACCGAGATCATCGGCAAGCTGGCGCAGGAAGTCGGACAACTCCCAAACAAAGTCTTTATCGAAGGGCACACCGACGCCAAGCAGTTTGCTGGAGAATATAGCAACTGGGAGTTATCTGCCGATCGCGCCAACACAACCCGCCGGATCATGCACGCCCACGGAATCCGGGAGGATCAGGTCGTTCAGATCCGGGGCTTTGCCTCCCAGCATCTGCGCAAGAAAGACACCCCCGGCGACCCCTCCAACCGCCGCATCTCGATCATCGTCGAACATGCCGAGGGTGCCAAGAAGGCGGCCAAGGCCAAAGATGCCGCCGAAAAAACCCCGGGCGGGCATGGCGAGAAGAAGCCCGATTCCCACGGGGAAAAAGCTGACGCTCACACCAAACCCCAAGCGGCGCACTAATCCCGAAGGCCAAAACAAAACAGCGCCTGCCCGATAGCCACCGTCACATACTGCTTCCCATTCACCAGGAAAGTAATTGGTGACGACGCCGCCATCCCGCTCAAATACTTTCTCCACAACAGCTTTCCGTTCGTCGCGTCGAGCGCCATGAAGTGCCCCTCCCGGTTGCCGGTGAACAAGACGTTCGACGCTGTCGTCAGAATCCCGCTCTCGCTGACTTCGGCGGTTCGAAACTCCCAGATCTTCTTGCCGGTCACCGGATCAAGCGCTCTCGTCGCGCCATAGCCCGCGCCAGGATTTCGCCGATTCAGGCGATCGCGGCTCGCCGACTGCACTTCGGCTTTTACACCACCCGCCGCGTACCATTTGCCCTGCTCATAGTCCTGATCCCAGGCAAAGAAGATGCTTGAGTAGTCGTCCCACGTATTCAGATAGAACAATTTCGTCACTGGACTATACGACGGCGCGAACCAGTTCGTCCCGCCTTGCACGCCCGGAAACGTAACCGTTCCAGCCGCCGACGGCCCGCGCCCCGGCGCCTTCACCGGCCTCCCCATCTCGTCGAGGCCGACCGCCCAGTTCTGCTTCACAAACGGCGTGCCGGAAAGGAACTGGCCCGTCACGCGATCGAAGACGTAATAGAAGCCGTTGCGATTGGCCCACAGCAGCAGCTTGCGCATTTTGCCTTTGTACTCGTGATCCACAAGCACGGGCGTCTGCACCGAGTCCCAATCCCACTCATCGTGCGGCGTGAACTGGAAATGCCATTTCAACTTCCCGGTATCGGCGTCGAGCGCAATCGCCGAATCGGTGTACAAATTATCGCCAGGCCGTTTCGCGGGATTCCAATCCGGCCCCGGATTTCCCGTGCCCCAATACGTCAGGTTCGTGTCGGGATCGTACGAGCCAGTCAACCAAATCGATCCACCGCCGTACTTCCACGAATCACCGCCCCAGGTTTCATTGCCCTTTTCGCCGGGCTCGGGAATGATCTTGAAGCGCCACACTTCCTTGCCGGTCTTGGCGTCATAGGCGGCCAGGAATCCCCGGATGCCCAACTCGCCGCCGGCGGTGCCCACGATGACCTTATCCTTCACGATCAACGGCGCGAGCGCCAGCGCGTAGCCCTTCTTGTAATCGGTGACGACCGTCTCCCACCGCTTCTGTCCGGTGGACGCGTCGATTGCAATCAACTTAGCGTCGTGCGTGCCCAAATACAGCGTATTGCCGAGTATCGCCAACCCGCGGTTCACGCGCCCGCAGCACGGGTAAGTCACATCCGGCAACGGATGTTCGTAAGTCCAAAACTCACGGCCCGTCGCCGCGTCCAGCGCCACAACCACGTTCGGCGCTTCGGTAATGTACATCACGCCATCGACGACGATCGGCGTCGTTTCATGCTTCTCCAACGACTTCGCCTGCACCACCCACTTCAGCTCCAGGTCTTTCACGTTGGCCGGCGTGATCTGCGCCAACTTGCTGTGATGGATGCTCGAATATTGCCCGTGATAGGTCAACCAGTTGCCCGGTTCGTCGGCCGCCTTCAGCAATCGGTCATAGGTCACTTGCGCATACAGCGAACAGGCGGCAAACAGCAGCGATACGGCTCTCATCGCGCATCCCCCTTCAACGTGGCCAAGTATGCGACAACGTCGTTGATCTGCGCCTCACTCATCCTGTCCTTGAATGACGGCATGGCCGATCGCCTCTCCAACTTTTGTTCGGCCAGAGTGGACTTGTCGACGCCGCGCAGCTTTCCCGCGCCGTCCATAATTTGAATGGAGAAAGTGTCCTCGTTCAATCGGTGACCCTTGATCGTTTCCCCGCTCTTCAACTTTCCTTCCCACAGCCAATACTGCGGCGCGACTTCGGCCGAGGGATCGACCAGCGCGCGTTTCAATTCGCCAACCGAAAGCCTCGCGCCGATCGTGCTGAGATCCAACCCGCGCGGCGATCCCCCGCCGTGCATCCAGTGGCATCCCGTGCACTTCTGCGCGCCGACAATCGCCCGTCCCTTCGCTGCATCGCCAGCAGCCTGTTCCGCCATCCGGGAAGCGCTCAGCGAGCGCAGATATCCAACGATCTGCCAAATCTCGCGTCCGTTCATCGAAAACCCAGGCATCGGCGTTCCCGGAACACCCTTCGTGATGACTTTGAACAAGCCTTCGTCCGATGCCGCATGACGGAACGTGCCGGTCGCTAGGCTCGGACCACCCGCGCCCCCTGTCGCATCAGCGCCATGACAACTCGCGCATTGCGAACGAAAGAACACAGCGCCGCGCGCGCGGTCGTCGGGTGTTTGAAACGGATTTACGAGAACGGTGTCGCTGTGTTGCGCCAGCGCGGCCGCCGCGCTCAGCGCGGCCAAGGTCATCACTTTCATCTGCTACCTACTCTACAACTTAGATCTGCCCGATCGCATAGCGCAGCAACCTGCCGGCCCGTCGGCCCAACAGCGGGGGCCGTCGCGTAATCATCGCCGCGTGCGGAAGTCCCGCCAACTCCGCCCAACGCAGCGCCGCGGCCTCAACCTTCGGATTTCCCTCCGCAGCGATCCCCGCCGGAATCCCATCCACCACAAGCGCCACTTCCATTCCGTTCGAATCGCGCCAATAACAAAACTCCGCTTCAAGCCCGGCGTGCCACGCGTTGCGGTAGATCTCCGAAACAACTTCACTTTCAAAATTCTCCACTCCCGAAAGAAAATGCATCTTCGGCCGCCGCACAACGCGCCTGCCAAACGATTCCCCATACGGCTCAAACAGCACGATTTGAAAGGTAGCGCGCAATACCTCCAGCCACCGCACAACCGTCCGGTGCGACACCTCCGCCTCGCGCGCCAGCGCTTGCTGATCGAGAATCGCACCGCTTCGCGCCTCCGCAACCGCGAGAAAACGCTCGAACCGCGCGCGGTCGTGCACGTGAATCAGCGCCGGCAAGTCCAAATCCAAAAACGATCGATTCGACGGCCATGGCGGCGGATCCCCGGCAGGCGCACGGCCCGACGGTGCGAACCGCCCGATCGTCTCCAGCGGCAACGCCGCGCGCCTTTGCCTCTCCGCGTGCGTCGGCGGATGGAGTTCGAGTGTCGGGATATCCGCCGCCAGCCGCAACGAACTCAGATAAATATGCGTCGAGCCACCATCGATTACGCCTGGCGCGCGATGTACGGCGTCGATGATCGCGGGGCCCCGCAGCCGCCGCAGAGCTTCCGCCGGATTGCGCCGCACCGCCGGATCGTCGAGCGTGACATAGGCGCGCTCGGGGAACTCGTGCCGCGCAAGCGCCGTTTTCCCCGCCCCGCGCGGTCCTTGTACCAGCACCGGCTGACGCAAGTGCACGGCCCGGCGCAGGGGGACAGCCAGATGCCTTTCCAGATACATGCAATATCATTTTATAAAAGTGTTAATACATGACTGAAACGCCATTTTCCTTGCCCTCGCGAGGCCGCGCCGTCTAGCCTTGAACGATGAGCCTCAAGATCGCTCCCGCAAAAGGGAAGCTCGGAATTCTCACCCCTGGCATGGGCGCCGTATCCACAACATTCATGGCTGGCGTCGAAGCTGTCAAGAAAGGCTTCGGCGAGCCCGTCGGTTCGCTCACGCAGCTCGGCACCATCCGCCTTGGCAAGCGCACCGACAACCGCACCCCGCGCATTCAGGACTTCGTGCCGCTCGCCTCGCTGAACCAACTCGTCTTCGGCGGCTGGGACATCTATGAGGACAACGCCTACGAATCGGCCGACAACGCCAAGGTCCTCCAGCCCGCGCTGCTTGAAAAGGTGAAGCCGTCGCTAAGGAAAATCAAACCGATGAAGGCCGTCTTCGACAAGCGCTACGTCAAGCGCATCGACGGCCCGAACGTCAAGACCAAGGGCTCGCTCGCCGAAAAGGCCGAAGCGCTCATGGAGGACATGGCAACGTTCAAGAAGACAAACGGCTGTGATCGCCTCGTCGTCATCTGGTGCGGCTCGACCGAAGTCCACCACAAACCGGCGAAGGTCCATCAGACGTTGCAGGCCTTTGAGAAAGGCCTCGCCAAGAACGATCCCGACATCGCGCCCAGCCAGGTCTACGCCTATGCCGCTCTAAAGGCCGGCGTGCCCTTCGCCAACGGCGCGCCGAACCTCACGCACGACATCCCGGCTCTGCTTGGCTTGGCCCGCGATAACAACGTCCCGGTTTGCGGCAAGGACTTCAAAACCGGCCAGACCTACATGAAGACGCTGCTCGCGCCCGGTCTCAAGGCCCGTATGCTGGGCTGCTCCGGCTGGTTCTCGACCAATATTCTCGGCAACCGCGACGGTGAAGTCCTCGAAGATCCGGGCTCGTTCAAGACCAAGGAAGAGACCAAGCTCAGCGTGCTCGATCAGATTCTGCAGCCAAACCTCTATCCGCAGTTGTACAAGGATCTCTACCACTCGGTGAAGATCAACTACTACCCGCCGCGCGGCGACGAGAAAGAAGGCTGGGACAATATCGACATCTTCGGCTGGCTCGGCTACCCGATGCAGATCAAGATCGACTTCCTCTGTCGCGACTCCATCCTCGCCGCGCCCATCGTCCTCGACCTCGTGCTCTTCCTCGACTTAGCGCAACGCGCCGGCATGAAGGGCATTCAAGAGTGGCTCAGCTTTTACTTCAAAGCGCCGATGACGGCGCCGGGCCTCTACCCCGAGCACGACATCTTCATCCAATTGATGAAGCTCAAGAATACCCTCCGCTGGATGCGCGGCGAGGACCTCATCACTCACCTCGGCCTGGAATACTACGACTAATTCGTCGGAAGCGCCGAGCCCCCACATCCATAACCAGCCGTCCGCGAGGACCGCGGACGAGTTGTTCCCGGCTGCACAACCCACTCCAATTTCACGCAATCGGGGTGGGTTGTACCTTTCCGGTTATCCCGGTGCCGCCTTCGCCCAGACGGTGCCGAACGAGATTATTCCCCACCCCAGCACACGCTTACCGTGCCGTCGCGGTGGACAGCAAACGCAGCCGCGCCCGACGCGTCGCTCGGAACGACATCGCCAAGCCGCGCCACCGCGGCTGGCTTGTCGACCGCGTTCGTACAACCCTCGCCACAACCGAGTTCCCCACGCAGGCTCCATCCCATGCTCAGCACCGTTCCCGATTCAAGGCAGCGGCGATGTCGGCCACCCTGCCCACAGACGCCGTCGCATGCCCGCTGCCGTTCAGAATCGCCACGCAAGGCCCTCGCTGACCTTTATTCACATCGCCCTCATGGGCTTCACTGGCGATCTTTCGAATGGCGCGAGCGGATTGGGCGACGGCGAACAGCGCAGCAATGAACACCAAATAGATGGTTGCGGAACGCGCGGTCGGTTGTTCTAGCAACGAATTCTGACCCATGTTATTCTAACCGCAACACCGTGGCTACCGAACTCTCACAACTTACGCTAAGCCAACAGGAACAGATATACCGCAACCTCGCCAACGAAGGCCTCTACATCGCCAAGGTCGGTGATCGCGTTCAGGGCTGCGGCGGAGAAGGGGTAATTACGTCGGCCCCGCCGACGTCCGTGATGATAAGCGGCCGGCCGGTCGCCACCGTCGGTGCGATTGCGCGACTCAATGACGATTGGCACGGCTGCCCGACTTGCCCACATCCGCCGCACGGTGTGCTCGTAACGGCCCTGCCCGACGTGCTGGCGAATGGACGCCCCGTAGTAGTTGCCGGCAGCGAGATGCGTTCATCCGGAAGCGGCCAACCACGTCCCGGATGGGTCAAGCAGGGCCGGGATGCATTCGGCGGAACAAAGACCATCACGCATTCGGAGGCAATCCGAATTCGCGGACGGCTGGTGCGTGGCGCCTAGCCTCGACCCACGGCTCGCGCGCCTGCTCGTTTGCCCCGTATGCCGCCGGTCGCTGAGCCGTTCCCTGCGCTGCCGCGGCTGCGGGGCCGTTTATCCGATCATCGACGGCGTGCCGATCATGGCGCAAGTCGAGGCATCGATGGACTGCGTCGATCAGTACGTGCTCAGCCATTTTCCTGAGCGCGCGGCATCAAAGCGCCTAGCCAAGCGTCTTGCCATCAACCGGAAGATCCCCGCATGGATTGAAAAGGCCCTTTTGCGGAATCAAGCGCCCAGCGGCCCTGCGCTCGAACTCGGCTGCGGCCCCGGCGGATACGGGGCTCTATGGAGCCGCTTCAGTGAATTCACAATTCTCGCCGACATTCGCCGGCCTTTCGCGATGATGGCGGCCGCACACGGAGCCGCGCTGGTTTGCGATGCACACAACCCGCCGTTTCGCGCCGAATCGATGGCGCTTGTCGCCGCGCTAAACTTGCTCGACGTTACACCCGAACCGTGGCTGCTGCTCGGCCAAATCGATGCACTTCTGATGCCCGGCGGAATATGCGTCTTGGCGCTCCCCTACGTCGCTAACTTCAACGGCCCCGCCGATCTCATCGCCACTATCAAGGGCGCCCGTCCCGAGTTGCCACACCTCTCCTATGCCGTGCTCGCATCGAACGAATGGCTGCCTTGGACCGTTCCCGCCGGCGAGCGATTGGTCCACGAATATCAGGTGCACGCGCTGATTGCGCGAAAGTTACCCGTGTGATAGACACTAATGATCCGCTTTCGCCTCGAAAGGAATTTGGAATGAAGAATGCCCTGTGTTTTCTGGCCTTGAGTGCCGCGAGCCTATTCGCGCAGGTATCCACCGCGTCCATCAACGGCACCGTCACCGATGCGTCGGGTGCCGTTGTTCCGCAAGCATCGCTGCTGCTAAAGAACACGCAAACCGGAGTCGAAACGCGGACCACCGCGAACGAATTGGGTGTCTACGCCATCTTGAATATCCTGCCGGGCACTTACACGCTCGAAGCCACAATGCAAGGCTTTTCAAGCAGCCGCATGGAGCCGTTCGCGCTCGTTGTCAATCAGCGTTCCGTGTTCGATTTTCATCTCGCCGTGGGCAAAGTGCAGGACTCGGTCACCGTCGAAGCCGTCGGCGCGCAACTGCAAAGCGCCACCGCTGAACTCGGCAGCGTATTATTGAGTCCCGCATAATATAGAGACGACTTTCAAGCGTCCGGTGTAAACTGGGATATGGGCAACCCTGCAGGCGTGCGTCGTGATTTCGATTCGCTCGAGAA
>VFZQ01000045.1 GCA_016871135.1 Acidobacteriota bacterium
AAAACGCCTACTACAAGGCCGATCGCGCCATCGAGGAGATCGTCAAATTACTCGCAGCCTAACCTCAAAATGTTGAAGTACTCTGATTTAGAATCTTTGATTCAAGAATCTAAACGCAGCGGCGAACAGAACGAGTCGACGCAGCCATGATGATGCCATTCGAAAACCCCTTTCAACCTTTTTTGCTGTACGGAACAGTCCGCCAACCCCCAAGTTCCGTGCTGGGCATAATATCAAAACGGTTACGGGGTTGTGCGAATGCGGTGATCGGTGAATATTAAAAGCGGTAAGGGCGACGATTTCGGCATGTGGCACGACGCGCAATCGCTCTTGCACGTTTGCGCTTTCGGCGCGTGGCAGCTTCGGCATGCGGCATCGTAGGTTTTCGACGGCTGCACATTTCGGTGCGGATCGTGGCAGGTGACACACGTCAGCTTGCCCGCGCTCCGCTTGTAACAGTTGCTCGCCATCAATCCGACGGGCGCGAACCGGATGCTGGTGGGATCTTCCAACTCCGGCGTTTCGGATGCAAAGGCTTCATTCGGTGAACGATGACATGACGCGCACAACGCCACGCTTCCATCGCGCTTCACGGCCTGCTTCTGCCGAGGATGATTCGCGCCATCGCCGTGGCAGTTCTGGCAGTTCACGCCAGGGCGATCACCCGTCATGTGGCAGCCGAAACAGCGGGTCCGGTTTTCGGCGCTTTGCACGAGGCCGAGAGCCGCGTCGATCGATCCCGCCGGCTGCGCCGGATGGCCGGGCGTGAGGCTCAAACGGTTCGACTCGGCGTAGTAGCTGACACGGTGCTCCACCGCACGGCCGTCGATCTCAAGCACGGGAGTTAAGGCGAAGTGCCCCGCGCCGAACAGCCATTTGATCGCGAACTCCCGCACCTCGCCACCGCGCCGGATCGTCACGCCGGTGTTTGAATAGCTGTACTCGGCGCCGCCGCGCTCGCGCAACGTTTTGCCCGCAAAGAACGATCCGTCGTAGAGCTTCAAAGCGTTTGCGTGCCGCGACTGCGCCATGTCTTTGTGACACAGTGCGCATTCCGCGGCGGCTACGGCTGTGCAGGCTCCGAGAACAAATCCAATTGCCGCGCGCGCTGCTTTTCGGCCAGCTCTTTGACCCGCGCAAAAACCTTTGCCGCCTCGGCCTTCCGCCCGGTTTCCTGATAGATGCGTCCGATCAAGTAATACGCCTCGCGCAACTCGGGATCGGACTTGATCGCTTTTTCCAGGCATGGTAGAGCTTCGGGCGCTTTGCGCTGCTGCCAAACAAGTTTAGCCAACTGGTAGTTCGCGCGTGCGTGATTTGGCTTTTTCGCTAGAGCCGCGCGAAGGAGCGACTCCGATTCCTTCGCGTCGCCTCGCGTGAGCGTCAACGCCGTGCCCAGCGTGTAGGCGGCCTCGGCGCTGTCGGGAAACTGCTTGCGTTCGGCGCGCCATTCGTTCATGGCGGCGTCGATTTGCTTCTTGCGCCACAGCACCGCGCCGGTGTGAAGGCGCAACGTCGGCAGGTTCGGGTTGATGGCCTGCGCTTGCCGATACGCTGCCAGCGCGTCGTCGTCCTGACCTTCGATAAAGTAGGCTTGGCCGAGCGTGAATAGCAGCTCGGAGGAAGTGCCGCGCGCGATCATTGGCCCGAGTAGTTGCTGCGCCTCCGCGCCGCGGTTCGACTTCACGTACGCCGTCGCGAGGCCGATCAGAATCGTGTTGTCGTCACTCGGCAGCAGCGATTCAAACGCACGCGAGGCGTCTTCGTAGCGATCCAACTCCATTAACGACAACGCGCGCAAATGTGCGGCTTGGCGGTTGGCCGGGAACTTCTCAAAAGAACCCACCGCCTCCGCCCAGCGCTGCGATTTAAAATACGCTAGCCCTAGATTCAAATGCAGCGGCGCCAGTTCCGGCCGCAGTTTCAACGCTCGCTGATACGCCTGAATGGCTTCGCTAAACTTTTCACGCTTCGACAGCACCGCGCCGAGATTCGCCAGCGACTCGACATGGTTCGGCGTGACTTTCAACTGCGCCCGATACCCCGCTTCCGCCTCGGCCAACCGGCCGGCCTGCAGGTGCGCGTTCGCCTGCTCGTAGAGCGGTTGTGCGAGCAGCGATACGGAAAGCAGAGCCAAAATCTTCATCACGTCTCCAACGCCACAAACAACGCTTCCAATATAGCTTCTCCATATTTGCGCGCCTTCTGCGGGCCGATGCCGGGAACTTGTATCAACTCATCCAGGGTCGCTGGCTGGCGAATAAGGAGCTCAGTCAGAGTGCGGTCGTGAAGGATCACATACGGCAGCACATGATTTTTCTTCGCGAAATCGCGCCGCCAGGATTTCATCGACGCTAACTGCGCGTTGCTCACGCCAGCGTCGTAGACGATCCGCCGCGCCGGCTGATCGTCCTTCTGCATCCACTCGGGCAGGCCGTTGCATAGGTCGCACTCCCCGCACGTCGACCACGACTTCGGCGATTCGCCAAAGTACTCGCAGATCTGCCTCATGCGGCAGGTATCGTTCTCGACGAACCGTTTGACGGCGTGATACCGCTGCCACGCCGCGTCCTTGTTGGCCTTGTCTTCGAGCTTGTCGATGAACGACACCAGTACGCCGATGTCGCCGCGGGACCACAAGAGAATGCAGTCCGCCGCAAGCCCGTCACGCCCCGCGCGGCCGGCCTCCTGATAATACTGCTCGGGACTCTTCGGCAGCGACAGGTGAATCACCGCGCGCACGTCCGGCTTGTTGATGCCGAGTCCAAACGCAATCGTTCCGACCATGACATCGGCCTCGCCGTTCATCCACTGCTCCTGATGCGTGCGTCGCTTGTCGGCGTCGAGTTTGCCGTGATAGTGCAGCGCGCTGACTCCGCGGTCATTCAACATCGCGGCAGTTTCTTCAACCAGTTTGATCGTCGGGCAATACACAATCACCGACTCGCCTTTGTGATGCCGAATTGCCCGCAGCAGCAGCTTTTCCTTTTCCTTCTTCGACGATTCGCGCACAAGATAGTTCAGATTCTTGCGGGCGAAAGAAGTGATGAATGTGCGCGGCTCACGCAACTTCAACTGCGACAAGATATCGTGCCGCACCTTGCGCGTCGCCGACGCCGTGAAAGCCGCGATCGGCGCGTCGGGGAACCGGTCTCGCAGCAGCGCGAGCTGTCGATACTCCGGACGGAATTCGTGCCCCCATTCGGAAATGCAATGTGCTTCGTCGACCGCGAAGTACGCCGGATTGCACTGCGACAGCCATTCCACCGTGGAATCGATCGCCAGCCGCTCCGGCGACAAATAGAGCAGCCGCAGTTCGTTACGAAACAGTTTGCGGAATACGCCTTTGCGTTCCTCTTGTTCTTGCGAGCTGTTGAGCACAGCCGCTTGCACGCCGAGTTGCGCCAACTGCGACGCCTGATCCTGCATCAGAGCGATCAGCGGCGACACGACCACGCACAGCCGTCCGCTGGCGATCGCCGGCATCTGGTAACACAGCGATTTCCCGCCGCCGGTCGGCATCACGACGGCGACGTCTAGCCCGGCCAAAATGCTTTCGACTATTTCCTGCTGTTTGGGGCGAAAGGTGTCGTAACCCCAATACTCGCGCAGGGTGGCGTGGAGGTCCATCCGGAGCTTCTATGTTCGCAGATCGCGGCCTAGGCGCGCTGCGTTTTCGTGCCGCCGACGATCGTCGACTGCTTGATTTTTTCGATCTCCCGGCGCGCAATGCCAGACCACTGCGAAGCCGGATCGAGCTTCAAATAGGTCTGCCAGTGCGAGAGCGCCCGCATCATGTCGCCCTGCCCCTGGTGCAGCAACGCCAGATTGTAATGGGCATCGGCGTATTGCGGTTGCAGTTTCAGTGCGATGTGATAGTGCTCGTGGGCTTTCTCTGAGTTGTTACGTTCGTCGTAAAGATTGCCCAGGTTGTAATGGGCCAGCGCGTAGTTCGGATCCGCGGTGATCGCCCCCGTGTAGTAACGTTCACTTTGCGCCCAGTCGCGCTTGTGGAAGTAGATCGTACCGAGGTTGACGAACGCGCCGGCGGCGTTTGGATTCAGCTCGATGGCCTTTGTGTAAGCTTCGATTGCTTCATCGGTCTTCCCGGCCGACTGCTCCAGTTCGAGGCCCTTTTGGAACCAGAAATCCGACTGCTCGCGATTCCGTTGGGGTTCGGGGCGCGCCGCCAGCAGGCGCGGGCCTTCGGTCTTCGCCTCGAAGTCGAATAGCAGTTGGCCGCTCACGGGGTCGAGCCTCTCGCCGCGGAACTGCACACCGATCCGCTTGCCATCGGCGAACATCTCTACCTGGTCGAGCGGGTTTTGCTCGTCTCCGAGCCGAACTTTGAGCGATTCCACCGATTCACGTATCTTGTTGGCAGGAATCTTCTGCACCCGCAGCGCGTTCAGCGTTCGGAGCGTCCGCATGTGCGAGAAGCCGTACTCCTCGGCTGGAGCGATCAGCCCCTGCTTCTCCCACGTGCGCAGTTGTCTCTCCTCAAGCGCTAGGACGCGGCAGAGTTCTTTGCGAGTCCACGACTGTTGGCCAACAAGAGCCACGTCGGAATGATAACACGCTCTGTTGTGGAGTATATGTGGAAAACAGCTATTTGTTGTGGGTAAGTAGTAGCCCTTAGCCGCCAATGTACTTCGCGTAGAGGCTCCGGGCGACACCCGGATCGGTCGTTCCCTTGATGATCGCCCGACCGTCCGGGAAGATCGTCATCTCGTAAGGTGTTGGAAAGAAACGAAGTGCGAACTCATTGGCACGCACGGTGGCGATTTTTTCCAGGCGTTCTCGGAGTTCGATAAGGTTGATCGGGTTCCGGCGTTCGTGGATTTGCACTGCGTCGCGACCGCAGAGAGAAATCGGCGCACGGCGCTCGCCACTCAAATGTGAGAGCTCCCCGGCCGCCCCGCACGCCGGACAGTCCGGATCCCGTTCTGGCTGATCGATCTGGCGTGTTATGCCATTCCAAACGTCAATTGTGGTAATTCTATGCTTGAACCCGTTCCCAGTGATAAACCGGATCACATCCGCAACCTGGATGGCCGCTACTACAGACGTAATAGATCCAAGGACGCCGTCCGTTTCACAGGTGGGTTGGCCGCCGGTTGGTTGTTCCGGGTAAACGCACCTGAAGCAAGAAGAGACACCCGGGACAACGGGCATTGTGATTCCGTAGCTACCCACGGCCGCTCCGTACACCCAAGGCTTCGAGGCGTCCAGACAGTAGTCGTTAATTAGGTATCTAGTTTCGAAATTGTCCGTGGCATCCAGAATGAAATCAGCAGCTTCCAATAGTTCTACTACATTTGTAGTGTTTAGATCTGCGATTTGCGGAATCACGCGTACACCGGAATTAATACGGGCGATCGCCCTAGCTGCGGCCGACGCCTTGGGCATTGCTTCCGCTGCGTCCTGTTCATCAAACAACCACTGTCGCTGCAGATTGGAGTACTCGACGTAGTCTCTGTCTATAATTGTAGTAGTGCCGATGCCCGCACGCGCAAGTGCCGCTGCTTGAAAGGTCCCAAGGGCGCCGCAGCCTACGACTGCGACGTGTGCGGCGAGTAGTTTCTCCTGCCCCGCCTCGCCAATCGGGGGGAACAGGATCTGCCGAGAGTATCGCAACCGCTCGCTCGTGTGCATCTAGTTCTAGTGTACACGAGAAGGTTCGTGTACACTGGACTCATGCTTAAGAACGTCACATTTTCTGTTGAAAACGAGGTCCTCGACTCCGCGCGCGAGGCGGCACGCCGGCAAAACTCCACACTCAACGAACTGGTTCGAGGCTGGATCGCCGACTACGCAAGAGGCAGTAAACGTTCACACATCGAGGATCTATTCGACTCGCTTGGGCACCTCAGCGCCGGCGGCCAGAAGTTCACCAGGGAAGAGATGAATGAACGGCGCTAGAGCCTTCTTTGACTCCAATGTCCTGATCTACGCGTTCGACAGCGAAGCTGGTCAGAGGGGCGAGCGAGCCCGCACGCTGCTCGGCATGGCGGCCCGGACCGGCGCAGGAGTTCTCAGCTATCAGGTTTTCCAAGAACTGATTTCAGTCATGCAGAAAAGATACCGCGTGAAACCTAGCACGGCTGAGATGAAGCAAATCGTGGCAAAGACACGCAAAGATTTCCTTGTCGTCGAATCCTCGGGCGAACTGCTAGCTGGCGCACTCGATATTCGTGAGCGTTTCAACTTCTCCTGGTATGACTCGTTGATCGTGGCCGCGGCCCGACAAGCGGAGTGCGAGGTGTTGGTTTCCGAAGACATGCACGACGGCCTCGATATCGACGGCATGCGTATCATCAACCCCTTCAAAACGCCGGAAGCCGGGCTGAACTAGCCCGGCTTCCGAAGATCGATTCAATTTGCGTCTTAGTGGATGCAGCTGTTGTTGGTTGACTGGAACACGTTCTTGATCCAGTCGTTTGAGCCGCAAGCCGGGTTTTCATCGCGCATGTCTTTGTCGGTGCTGTTGATCACACGGTTGCGACGAACCAGGTTGTCGTCAGACGCCGGGTACGGAGCATTCGCAGGCGGGGGAGTTACACCCGCTCCGAAGATCACGATGCCGTTCCGGCCCGAGCGGGAGATCGTGTTGCGTTGCACTTCGTTGTCGAGCGACCCATGATCCAGGGCGATGCCGTTGGCGGCCGCGCCGATGATCTGGTTGCCCTCGATCTTGTTGTTGTTAGCCTTGTCCACGTAGATCGCGGTTCCGATGCGATACGCGACAAACGGGTTGGCCGGCGACTGCGGAACATTAATCGCGATGAACCGGTTGTTCCTCACTTCGTTGTCGGTAGAGCCGCCAATCACGATGCCTGTCTGGGAGTCGCGAATGACCAGATTGTGAATCTTCGCATTCATTGCAACAGGAACCGATCCCGGAGCACAAAGGCTGATCGGCGTGCCAAAGTTCTTAATCGTGCCGTTCTTTACTTCGAGCCGCTTGACTGCGATGCAACCGGCGGGCGACGCGGTGAGAATTCCACTGTGAGCGCCGGTCCCGGTAAAGGTGAAGCCTTGCAAATTGATCACGATGTCATCGGCGACAACGCGCAGGCCGGTCGGGTCCGCGGGTGGAACCACCGGAGCGCAGGTCAAGTTGGCGGTTAGAACGTACGTCTCGCCCGGGGTGGAAAGAGTCTGGCCGCACGAAGTAATCGGCGTCACCGCAAAGGCGGGCACGCAGCAGGCAGCGGCAAAGAGAAAGTTGCGAATCATTTTCTGAGAGTCCTTTTTGTAGGCTGTTGTGGATTGGTGAGTTGCTTTCGCCTACACCAAATCTTGCGCCAGCCCAAAGAAAAAGTTCTCACTCGCCGCGCAGAATTTCTAGCGGCTTCTGGCCCAGGATCCGGAAGCTCGCCATCCAACCGGCCAGGATCGCAATCAAGGCGCTACCCGCAACCGCCACGAAGTTAGGAGCCCATTCGAATCGGAACTCCGCGTCGAGCACGCGCGCCATCAGAACGTTGGTGAACGCCACCGCGAGCAAACTTCCCATCACCCCGGCCACGAGGCCGAGGATGCAAAATTCAACCGAGAAGATCGCCGCCACTTTCGCTCGCGTCGCGCCGAGCGTTTTCAGAATCACCACCTCGCGGACGCGCCGCAAGCGTGAACCAGCTATCGACGACGCGAGAATAATGACTCCCGCCAATATCGCGAACGCCGAAATGAATCGCACCACCAGCGCCACCTGGTCGATCACCTCCTGCACGCGGTCGAGCACGTCGGCCAGGTTGATCACCGTGATCGCGGGAAACTTCTCGAACGACGCCTTCTGCAAAACGGGGATATGCGCCGGCGCCGCGCGCACCGCCGCGAAATACAACACCGGTGCGCTGTCGAGCGCACCCGGCGAGAACACAAACTCCGCGTTCGAACCCGGCCGCACGCTTTCGTTGCGATGCACCGCCACCACGCGGGCCGAAATCCGTTTGCCGGAAACTTCCCATTCCGTCCCCGCGCCCACGCGTAAATCGAGCGCCTTCGCGGCATCGTCGAGGACCGATACAAGCGGCGTCTTCGGATCCGGATTCTTCCACCATGCGCCGTGCAGAATTTCCGACTGCGGCGGCATCTCGCGCGACCACGTTATCGTCCGCGCACGCAAGAACCTTCGCGCCGGGCCTTTCAGTGTCGTCTCATTCATCGCGCGCCCGTCGATCAATTTCAAATGTCCCGCCGCGGTGGCGATCACTTCCGGATTTCCCTCGACATCTTTGCGCGCTTTCAAAAACGCGTTGACGTCTTCGCGATCCGTGCTCGTAATGTTGATCAAAAACACGTTCGGCATGCCGGGCGGCGCGCTGGCTGCGATCTGCGATAGCAGCGAATGCTGCAACAGGTAGATTGTCAGCGTGAACATCACTCCGAGACTGAATGCCACCAGAACGGCCTCGGCGTGATTGCCCGGACGATACAGGTTCGCGAGTCCGTGCCGCGCCAGCGTGGGCAGTCGAAGTACCGCGACGCGCGACAATTTGCGCAAGCCGCGCAGCAACAGCCACGACAGCCCCAGTAACAAAAGCAGCGCGCCGATCAATCCGCCGACAAACCAGCCGCCAATCCTCGCGGCGATCTGCAGGTTCGGCGCGTCGATCAGAAACGACGCCATTCCCGCTACACCGAAGCAGATCAGAAGTCCGGCCGCGATCGGCGCGCGCCACTGTTTCCAGCGTTCCTTCAGCGGCGCCGGCACGCCTTCCATGTCGCGGCGGAAGATGAGAATCGGGCGAATCTGCCGGATGCTCAACAGCGGCGGCAGCACGAACAACAGCGTCGAAAGAATAGAAAGCCCGAATCCCTCCAGAATCGACATCCACGCAAACTCGACCACCGGTGCCACCGGGAAAAACCGTGCAATCAACAACGGGAACGCTTTTTGTACGATCACGCCGACGGCCAATCCCGCCGCGCCGCCCGCCATCGCCAGCATCATCGCCTGCAGCAAGTAGATTCGCAGGATTTGCGAAGACCGGCCGCCGAGCGACTTCATGATCGCAATCGAATCGAGCTTTTGCTGCAAGTGCGATTGCATCGCCATCGCAACTCCCAGCGAACCGACGACGAGCGCGATCAGGCTGACAAGACTCAGGAAATTCGTCGCGTTGTCGAGCCCGCGAGTAATCAGCGGATGCGTCTGGCGATAGTCGGCGATCACACCGTCGGGGAACGCCTTCGTCAACTCGCCGCGCGTCGATTGAATCATCGCATCGGCCTTGAGCGGAGGAAACCGGAACAGGAATCGCTGGGAACTGCGGCTGCCCGGTTGCAACAGGCCGGCCTTCTCCAGATTTGGGCGTGTGATCATCACGCGCGGTCCAACATTGACGCTGCCCGACATGCGGTCGGGCTCATACGTCAGCACGCCAGCGATCACGAACTCTTCGCCGCCGAGCTTCACTCGATCACCTTGTTTGACCCCGCCCCGTACGAGCAAGTCGTCCGACACCGCGATCGACGCGCCGGCGAGCATCTCGCTCAACGGCCGGTTATCCAGCGTCTTGATCTCGCCATAGAAGGGATATTTCGCCGGCTCGACGGCCTTTACAGCGACCAGCAGCGGCGCGGTCATCGACGGCGCGCTCAGCATCGAAACGGTCTCGGTGATCCAGGTGCGATCGATGCCGCGAGACGCGAACGAATCGAAGAGTTGCTGCTGCTCGGGCGTCGGCAACTCGAAGACGCGCACGGTCATATCGGCGGCCATCAAGGTCCGCGCGTCCTGTAGCAACATCGTTCGAAACGCGCGTGAGAAACCGCGCACGCCGGTCAAGGAACCGACGCCAACCGCGACCGCGAGAATGACGAAGGCGAACTTCGCCGCCGATGCGCGCGACTCCCGCCACGCGATGCGCAGCGCTGTTTTGAGCGGGATGCTATTGCTCATCGGCGATGATAACCCCGTCCCGCATCATAATCCGCCGGTCCGCGCGCGCCGCCAGAGCGGGGTCATGCGTCACCATCACTAGCGTTGTGCCCTCTTGCTTATTCAGCGTCAGCAATAAATCCAAAACCACGGAACCATTCGCGGTATCCAAATTTCCAGTCGGTTCGTCGGCCATCAAGATTGGAGGTTTCAAGACAAACGCGCGCGCTAACGCCACTCGTTGCTGCTCTCCGCCGGAAAGCTGCACGGGGTAGTGATCGCACCGTTCGGCCAAGCCGACGTTTTCCAAAAGCGCTCGGGCTCTCTCGGCCGACGCGCCGTTGACGCCCGCCAACTCCGCGGGAAGCAATACGTTCTCTTCCGCCGTCAACGTCGGAATCAACTGATACGACTGGAACACAAAACCCAACTTTCGCGCGCGCAGACGAGCCAGCGAGTCTTCGTCGAGTCCCGTGATCTCTTCGCCGTCCAGTTGAATCGAACCGCTTGACGCGTTGTCCAGCCCCGCGAGCAAACCAAGCAGCGTGCTCTTGCCGCTGCCCGATGCACCCATGATGGCAACGAATTGCCCGCGCGGAACGTCGAAGGAAAGCCCGCGTAGAATGTCGACGGTGTGCGTGGCCGTCGCGATCGATTTGTGAAGATCGCGGACACAGATAGCCGGTTGTGTTTCAGTGGATGCCATAGGATGGAGAGAAGGTGACGCGAAAACTACTTCTTACTAGTTTGATGCTTCTTGCGGCCGGATGCGGTACAAAAGTGCCCGCGCCCGTCGAATCGGAGCCGGCGCCGGCTCCGTCGCCGCGTGTGGAAGCGAAAGACGATCGCCCGGTGGTGCTTGCTTTTGGTGACAGCCTGTCAGCCGGATATGGCGTCGAGACCGGACTATCGTATCCCGACTTTCTGCAAAAGGAGATTGACGCGAAGGGTTTCAAGTACCGCGTCGTCAACCAGGGTATTAGCGGCGACACGACTAGCGGCGGCCTCGCGCGCCTCTCGCAAGGCCTGGAAACAAAGCCGTATTTGGTGATTCTGGAACTCGGCGGCAACGACGGGTTGCGCGGTCTTCCGCTGACGGTCACCCGCGACAATCTGGACAAGATGACCGCGGCGTTCAAGGAGTCGGGTGCGAAGGTGGTCATAGCCGGTATGACTTTGCCTCGCAACTATGGGGCCGATTACATCAAGGAATTCGAACAGATCTATCCCGGGCTCGAAAAGAAGCATCGCGTGACGCGCATGCGGTTCCTGCTGGAAGGCGTGGCGATGAACCCCGCGTTGATGCAGCGCGACGAGATCCATCCGAACGCCGAAGGTAACAAGATCGTGGCGCGGAATGTGATGAAAGTGATCGAGCCGTTGCTTAAGAAGTAGCTGTGTACTCGGTCTCTTCGGGCGCATCCGCCGGGCTTTCGAAGTCGATGCGATAGCCGTCGGGGTCAGTGACGGACACAACCCACAGGCCGTTGCCGACAAACGGCCGCTTTGCCGCGACTCCGCGCGCCGTGATCTCGTGATAGATCGCGATTGCGTCTTCGCACATGAAGCAGATCGAGACTCCCGCACCTAGATCGTCTTTCGCCATCCCCGGCCGGTACTCTTGCAGCATCATCGCGGCGTCTCCGGCCTTGAGCCAGCACCACTCGATCGCACCGTTTGGCGTCCAGGTGTTTGTAAGAACAAAACCGAGGCCGTCGACGTAAAACCGAAGCGACGCTTCCATGCTCGTGACCATGAAGAACGGAACCGCCTGTTGGATATTCGCCATTGCCCGATTATGGAACATCGCGACGCGCGGGTTCGTAATGCCAGGCAGATGCTTATCTCAACCACATAGGCCCTCGAAGGCCGGCAACATGAATATCTGGGACTTGTGAGCGGCGAAGCGATCCTGGGCGCGAATATCTTCAAGGACTTTTTCGCCGGCATCCGCGACATCGTCGGAGGCCGCTCGGCGGCGTATGAAGGGGAGTTGCGGAAGGCGAAAGAGATCGCCATCGCGGAGATGCGCGAGCAGGCGCAGCGGCTGGGCGCAAATGCGATTATCGGAGTGGACCTCGACTACGAGACGATTTCGGTGGGCAACGGCGGCGGGATGTTGATGGTCTCGGCGTCGGGGACTGCGGTGATTGTGCGCTAGGGCTTGCACAGCGCGCGTGTTGCGTCCGCATTGGCGACGAACTTGACGATTGCGGGATTCCACGCATAGGCGGCGCATTGTCTTTTTCCGGAGCGATTGAGCAGTACAGGTTGGTTCAGGTGCCGGCTCAATTGAATTTGGCCACATTGCTCGAATTCAATGAGAGTGAGCGGGTCCGCTTCCACTTCGAACAGGTCCGCGCGATGGGCTATGTGGAAACCGTCGCTTCGGAGCATAATGATACGTAAGTAGAGCGCAACGCCGTTTTCCCAACGTCCCTCCGTGACAGCCAAGATGTCTTGGTGATTGTCCGCTGTCACGTGCCGAGAGGACAAACGCAGGCCCCCTCCTAATCCCGGCTCTTCCACGTCGATAAGCGTTGCAAACCAGCTTGCTCCGCGCTTGTCCATGAGCAAAGCCACTCCAGTGTTTCGGAGCGAGATCGCGGCCTCGTATTCCGGATCCTCGTCGAGCTGGAAAAAGGACAGCTCGACGTTTTTCGGCTTGGAGTAGTTGGCCGGTATTCGAAACAGATTGAACGCAGCGGCCCGTTGCTGTGTGTCATCGGAAGTCAGCCAGGACACGATCGTCTGCGGATCGGTCGGAAGCTTCTTGAGCGGAAGCGGCCCGCCCAGCGCCGTCAAACAGAATAGAAAGACTGTAATCCGCATGCTACCGCTTTGACGTTCGGTCCCGGCGATATCGTTGCATCTTGAAACGCACCCCGCACAGCCATAGTCTAATTGCAGGTGAAGTTCTGCGTTCTCATCTGGGCTGTTTTCATGAGCGCCGCCGCAGCGCAGTCGCTGCGACAAGTCGCCATCGCCCATCCCGTCGAGCCCGGTAAAGTGGTCGCAATCGGTTTCCTTGGGGCGTGGGAGCGCTGGGACGACCCGAATCGGTCGGTCCGCAAAGTTGCCCTCGGCTTGCGCAGCCAGGGGATTGAGTCGGAATCGTTCGCCAATCACCGCCTCGGCACGGCCAAGAAAGCCGTGATCGCCGCGCTCGACCGCAACGGCAACAAACGCATTGACCCGGACGAAGCAAAGTCGGCGCGGGTTGTCATTTATGGTCAGTCGATGGGCGGCGCGGCGACATTGAAACTCGCGCGATTTCTCGAATCGCAGAAGGTGCCGGTGTTGTTGACGGTCCAGGTCGACAGCTTTGGACTGCGAGATTCGGTGGTCCCGCGCAACGTGAAGGTCGCCGCGAACTACTATCAGAACCACCTCTTCACCGTCCGCGGCCAGAAGAAGATCCGCGCGGCCGACCCTACGCGCACGCAAATTCTGGGAAACTTTGAGTTCGACTACCCGCTGTGGAAGGTCCATACGTGGCCGGAGTCCTGGCCGCGCCGGATTTTCGGCGGCGCACACGCTCGAATGGAGGCCGATCCGCTCCTGTGGGCGAAAGTCGAACAGTTGATTTTGCAGGCGGCGCAGTCCGCGGAGGTTCCAAAGTGAAGCGAATCGTATTCCTGATGTCGATTGCGTTGTCCGCGCAAAACGCCGTAACGATTGACGTCTCCGGCGACAAACAGTGGACCGACAGCGGCATCGATGTGGAAGCCGGCGACCGCGTCACCGTAGAGGCGGACGGCAGGATCTCCTATCTCGGCAAAGAAACCGGACCCGAAGGGATGGCCCGGGGTTGGATGGACATGATCCGCGCGTTTCCGCTCAACGATGCCAAACGCGGCGCGTTGATTGGGCGTGTCGGCGAGAACGACGCCACGCGTGCGTTTCTGATCGGCGCCAAGACGGATCGGAACATCGCGGTGAAAGGCCGCTTGTTCTTGGGAATCAATCACTCACCTACCGACCGCGCTTCTGGTGCGTACAGCGTCAAGGTGACGCGGGCTAAAGGCGCCGCGCCGGCCACCGACTCCTCGAAACTGCTGAGCACGCTGGTGAAGATCTCGGCCAACCAGCATGAAAGCGTGCCACGGCGCGTCGTCGACGCAGCCGGCACCGAGGGCGATCGGACGAATTTCATGATCGTCGGCTCCGAACTGCATGTCATCTCCGCGCTGGAGAAGGCGGGCTGGGTGAAAGTCGACCGGTCGGTGAAGGACTCGGTGTTTCGCGGCATCCTTGTGAGCGTTTCCAAGTAGGCCTACGTGACGTTGCCAATGAGCGAATTGCAAGTCTTCGGGCGGCCGCAGGACTACGGTTTCGCGCAGGGCGATCCATTAAAAGTCATCGCGGCACGACATCACTTCCGCATTTGGAAGGCACCATTCACGGCCGGCGGCCGTACGGTGTGGGTCGGCGCGGGTACGCACGACGTCGGTTTCGACAAGGACCAGCGAAATGGCAAGATTACGCACAAGATCGATCCGGACACCGATAAAGAACGCGACTATATCGGCCGCAGCCTGCAGGAGACCGGAGAAGTTTTGTCGCTCGACTACATGCTGCGAAAGGACCCGGTCAAAGAGGTGAAAACCGCGCACGGCCAG
>VFZQ01000046.1 GCA_016871135.1 Acidobacteriota bacterium
AGTGCGCCTATCCGGGCGGCCTTTTTAGCCTCGATCTGTATGGAGGCAAGAAGGCCGCGTTCGAGTTTCTGCGCCGGCTGAAAGTAGGCCGCAACGCGGTGTCGCTAGGAGGCGTGGAGACGCTGGTCTGTCATCCGCGCTCGACGACGCATTCGGCGGTCAGCGCGGAAGAGTTGCAGGTGTCTGGAGTCGTCGACGGTCTGGTGCGCGTATCGGTGGGTATCGAGGATTGGCGGGATTTGCTGGCGGACTTTGAACAGGCGCTCGACGGGGCTGTGTGATACAGCAATGTATCGACATGTTTTTACCTGCGGATGGGACGAAACCCCGGATCGACCACGTAAGAGATTCGACTTCGTGCGATACGGCGCGACAGGGCTCTCTATGAGGCAGCTCTGTGAAAATAATTGACGAAGATGTCGGCCTCTCCGGCAACCCGCCTCTGGACTATCCGCTGGTATCGGGCGAAGCCAGCAGATTCTAGCGGCTGATCAGTAAGCAGATCAGCAGCCGGGTCGACGCCGGCGTGCTTTCGTGGCTGTGTGGGATGCACTCGAAATACCAGACCTGCGTCAAAGAAGTGCTACGGCGCGAAATGATGGCGGGGTTGAAGTAGCCGTGCGGCCGTAACTTTACGCTCAATCGCTTGAGCTATAATCCCTGAGCGAGTCCTGCTATACCCAAACTCAAACCTTAAGAGACAGCAACAATGCGATACATGATGCGGCTGTTGGCGATCGCGGCGCTGGCGGTTCCGCTTGCCGCCCAGATGACTGTGGATCAGCGAGTCCACGAATTTCAAGCACTGGCCGGATTGTATGCCAAGCGCTATGGCCCGGCGAACTGGAAGATCCAGGCGCTCGGTGTCAATATTTTTGAGCTCAAGCCGTGGATGGACCGAGTTCGCGCGGCCAAGAACGATCTTGATTATTTCGAAATCTGCGCCGAGTTTGTGGCGAGTCTGCGAGATGGGCATTCGCGTTTCGCCATGCAGTCGAGTTTCTCGGCGGATCTGGGTATATTCACCGATCTCTACGAAGGAAAGGTCCTGGTTGAGTCGGTCAACCGCGTTCGCTACCCTTTGAATCAGTTTCCGTTCCAGGTCGGAGATGAAGTGGTTTCCATTGATGGCCGGCCGGTGGAAACGATCCTCGAAGAGTTGTTGCGTCAGCGGGGTTACGGTACCTTGGGCGGGGCGCGGCGGGTTGTGGCGGATGGCCTCGGCTTTCGCGCCCAGAGCGTGTACCCGAGAGCGGTCGATTTGCCCGACGAAACCGCGGTTGCGATTAGGCGGGCCGAGAGCGGCCAAGTGGAAACGTATCAACTCACGTGGCTGAAGTCCGGCACACCGATCCGCAACGTTCCACCTATCCCAAGTCCATCGTTCGCGGCGCAAAAGAAGGCCGCGACGGGGACGCCGGATTATATGGAACTGTTGAATCAGATGCGCAATTGGTCATTTGACGGACCAGAGTTGGCGGCAATGCGCGACCGCGTGCATATTGACGAAAATGGGGAAAGCAAGACCAGGGAATTCATTCTGGGATGGGGTGCGCGCAATCCCTACTACACGCCGCCGGCCGGATTTGTGACGCGGCGAGGTACGGCGGCGGCGGACAATTTCTTTTCGGGGACATTCACGGCGTCGGGCAAGCGAATCGGCCTGATTCGAATCCCGCATTTTGGTCCGGCCAACTCGCTGGCGGCGGTCCGCGAACTGGAGGGAGAAGTCGCATTCTTCAAGGCCAACACCGACGGGCTAATTCTGGACATCACACGTAACACGGGCGGCGGATGCGTGGGTATCGACTATATGCAGAGACTTGTCGGCCGCGAGTTCTACACCTTCGGCGAACATCTGCGCCCAACCCTGAGTTTGATTTCGAGCTTCACGAATGCATTGCGTGCCGCGCAGGTGCAACGGGCCGATCAATGGGTGATTGCTGTATTTGAGGCGCGGCTGAACGAGTTGTTGGAATCGGCGAAGGAGAATCGTTCCATGACGGGAGTGCTTCCGGCGTGCCCGGCCCTCGTCACGAATTCCTACCCGATCCCGTCGTTGTATGAACAGCCGGCGCGGAACGCGGACGGCAGTGTGGCCGCTTACGACAAGCCTCTAATCGTCTTGGTCGACGAGCTATCCATTTCGTTTGGGGACATTTTCCCGGGGATGATGCAGGATGCGCGTCGAGGACCGATTGTCGGCATGCGCACGGCGGGAGCCGGCGGGTCGGTGTCCGGATGGACCGTTGGCACTTACTCCGAAGGTGTAGGATTCGTGACGAACAGTCTGGTTGTTCGCGCCCAGCCGGTCAAGGCGCCCGACTTGCCCGCCGCGCCGTTCATTGAGAATGTCGGCGTGATCCCGGATATTGAGTTGAATTATATGACTCGGGAAAATCTACTTACCCGTGGCAGGCCATACATGGAGGCCGTTACCAGCATCATGCTTGCGGAAATCGCGAAGAACTGAGGAGGTCGGCGCGGCTCACACAAAATCGACGACAGCCGATTCGAACATGTCGCCCAGCAGTGCTTCGGCGTCGCGCTCGACGGCTTCGAGCACCTTCTCGGCGAAGTCCTTGGAGCTCGAAACTGTCACCACGCAAATCGACGCGCGATTCATGAGCATCTGATCGTCCACCTCCGCCACCGCCACGTTATGCTTCGTTCGCATCCTCGACTTGAAGCTGCGCACGATGTTACGGCGGTCCTTGATCGACCGCGCGTGCGGGATGTGAATTTCGATTTGCAAGACACCGATCGCTGGCATCGGTGTCCCGTCAGTTCAGGTCTTGTTTGACCTGCTCGGTGATGAACGCTTCGATGACGTCGCCCTGCTTAATATCGTTGTAGCCGGCGATCGAGATACCGCACTCGAAGCCCTGCTTCACTTCGCTGACATCGTCCTTGAAGCGCTTCAAGGCGCTGATCTTGCCGGTGTAGACCAGGGCTCCATCGCGCAACAGACGGACTTCCGCCGAACGCGGAATCGCGCCCTCGGTGACATAGCAGCCGGCGACGGTACCGACCTTCGAAATGCGGAAGATCTCGCGCACTTCGACGCGGCCCTTGGATGTTTCCTTGAACACCGGAGCGAGCAGGCCGAGCATCGCCTTGCGGATTTCATCGGTTACCTCGTAGATAATCGAGTGCAGCCGAATGTCGATGCCCTCGCGCTCGGCGGTGGCCTGCGCATTGCGGTCCGGGCGGACGTTGAAACCGATGATGATCGCGTCGGAAGTCGCGGCCAAGTTGACGTCGGACTCGGTGATCGCGCCCACGCCGGTGAGCATCACGCGTACGCGGACCTGGTCGTTCGACATCTTCTGCAGGGTATCGGATAACACTTCGGCTGAACCACCGACGTCGGCCTTGATGATGAGGTTGAGATCCTGCGTTTCGCCCTCTTTCATATGGGCGTGCAGCGCTTCCAAACTCGTGCGTTTGGTCTTGGCCATCTGCACGTCGCGAGCGCGGGCCTCGCGGAACATGACGATCTGTTTGGCCTTGGCGGTATCGGTGATGGCCTGCAAGCTGTCGCCGATTTCGGGCAGCGTTTCCAGACCGAGCACTTCGACTGGAGTCGCCGGACCCGCCTCGCGGATCTGCGCGCCGCGATCGTCGAACATCGCGCGGACCTTGCCGAGAATCGAGCCGCAAAGCACGAAGTCGCCGACCCGCAACGTACCGTTGCGAACAAGAACGGTCGCCACCGGGCCGCGGCCTTTGTCGAGGTGCGCTTCAAGGACGTTGCCGATCGCGGGGCGAGTCGGGTTCGCTTTGAGGCTCTTCATGTCGGCGGTGAGAATGATCATCTCGAGCAGCAGATCGAGATTCTGTTTCGCCTTGGCCGAGACCGGCACCATCACGGTGTCGCCTCCCCAGTCTTCGGCAAGCAAACCGCGATCGGAGAGTTGCTGCTTGATGCGGTCGATCTGCGCGTCAGGGCGGTCGATCTTATTGATCGCGACGATGATCGGCACCCCGGCGGCCTTGGCGTGGTCGATCGCTTCGATCGTCTGCGGCATAACGCCGTCGTCGGCCGCGACAACGAGAATGACAATGTCGGTCACTTTGGCGCCGCGGGCGCGCATGCGGGTGAACGCTTCGTGACCGGGCGTGTCGATGAACACGATTTTCTTGCCGTGAATTTCGACGTGATACGCGCCGATGTGCTGCGTGATACCGCCGGCTTCGCGTTCGGCGACGCGCGCGGTGCGGATGGCGTCGAGCAGCGACGTTTTGCCGTGATCGACGTGGCCCATGATCGTGACGACAGGCGCGCGAGGCACCAAATCGGCCGGATCCTCGGCGAGTTCGACCTCCCAGGTTTGCTCTTCTTCGTAGCTGACCTGCGAGGCTGCCGCGCCGAAGTCCTTAGCGATGTCCTCGGCCATTTTCACGTCGAGCGTCTGATTGATGGTCGCGAAGATCTTGCGGTCTACCAGCTTCTTGATGACCTGGGTCGTTTTGATGCCCAGTTTTTCGGCCAGTTCCTTGACCGTGATGCCTTCGGAAACCGTGATTTCCTTGCCTTGAGCAAGCAAGTGATCGGTATTTTCCTTGCGGCTGAAAACGGGACGGAGTTTACCCTCTTCGGCCTCGCGAACGCGGCCCTGCTGACGCTTGCGATTGTCGATGCGGCGATTGGCGTCGACCGGGATCGGCATCGGCGCGGGCTGAAGCAGCCCGGCGCCACCAGAGGTCGGATGCATCGGACGGCCGCGGCCAGGACCGCCGGGACCGCCAGGTCCGCCGGGGCGGAATCCACCACCGCCGGGACTTCCTTGACGGGGCTGACCGGGGCGGGCGCCCTGATTGCCGGGGAACGGCGGGCGGCCGGGCGAGGGTGCGCCGGGGCGGGGCGCGGCGGGACCGGGCCGCGCCCCGCCGGGCATCGGACTTTGCAGGCTCTTCAGCCGGTCGACCATGTCCGGACGCGGCGGTACAACCGGCCGCGCGGAGGGCTGGCCGAAAAGAGGGCGATTGGATGCCTGCGGCGGACGAGGCGCGGGAGCACCGGGGCCGGACGGACGGAGTTGCTGGCCTGGACCTGCCAGCGGGCGGTTCCCGGCGGGTCGTGGGGGCGGAGGCTGCAGTGCACCCGGGGCCGCGGGTGGAGTAGCGGGCTGTCCGACAAAAACCGCGGGCGGCGCCGCGGGCTTAGCCGGAAGCGCGGGCTGCGCGGGAGTGGCCGGTTCGGCGGGCTTTTCCGGGGCTGTCGTCACCGGAGGCCGCGTTGCACCGGGCGTTACGAGCGGTTGGCGAGGCCCGGACAGAATCTGGCCCGGCTTCGGCGGCATCGTCGGCGCCAGCGTTGGACGGACTGGCAGCGATGGCGGCTTCGTCTCGGCTGGCTTCGCCGCGGGGGGTGGCGTTGATGTCCCGGAGGCGATCGGCGGCAAAATCGGTTTGCCCGTTGCCAACGGTGGCCGCAAGGGAGCCATCGCTTTCGGCGCATCGGCGGGCGGTTCAGGCGGCGGAACAGGCTCCGCCGCGGCTGGTGCAGCGGCCGCCACCGGGGGAGCGATGGGTTTTGTCGTCTCGCGCGAAGGCGGCGGAGCGTTCACTTCCGGTTCGGCGGTCGAGTCATTCGGACGCGTCGATGCCTCCGCTGGGGGTGGTGGCGGGGCGGCCGCGCCGCCCTTCTTGCTCAGCCGGCGGCGAATCTCTAGAGCAACATCGTCATCGATGGAACTGGAGTGCGTTTTTTTATCGGTAACGCCCAGGTCGTTGAGTGCGTCGATGACCAAGCTTGGCTTGACCTCGAGCTCCCGTGCCAGTTCGTTGATTCGGATCTTACTCATATTTGGAGAGAAAACAAAAATCTCGGCCCGCTCACACGACAACTGTGGCGCATGCCGTTACTACCCCTTCTGCCATGGTAACAGATTGGGTTTCCACCCTGACTTGGCGTTATTCGCTTTCGGCAGGCTTTTCCTCGCTTACTTCCACTTCGGCGGCCGGCTCCGGCTCGGCTTCCGCCGGGGCTTCCGCTTCCGCCGCTTCCGCCGCTTCGGCCGGCGCCGCTTCGCCTTCCACAGCTACCTCTTCCCCTTCGTACGGGCCGTAATAGCCGTTTACCGCGTTTTGAATTTCGTCCATCGCCCTGGAGTCGATGCCCCGCAACTGCATGATCTCGTCCGGTGTCATCGCGCCCAAGCGTTCAACGGTTCCGATGCCCGCTTCGAAGAGGCGCTCGATAATCTTCTCCGGCAGGCCGAAATCGCCGAGAATCGACAACGGCGCGCCCGACACCTGCAACTGCGCCATCTGCGCTTCCACTTCGCGGCGTTTTTCTTCCTCGCTCTTGATATCGATCTTCCAGCCGATCAATTTCGCCGCGAGCCGCACATTTTGACCCTTCTTGCCGATCGCCAGCGATAGCTGGTTGTCGTCGACGATCACTTCCATGTGCCGGTCGTTCGGATCAAGCACCGTCACGCGCCCAATTTTTGCCGGGCTCAGCGCATGCGTCGCAAACTGCACCGGGTCTTCGGAGTATTCGATGATGTCGATTTTTTCGCCGCGCAGTTCGCGGATAATCGACTGCACGCGCATGCCCTTCATGCCGACGCACGCGCCGACCGAATCGACGTCGCGGTCCCGCGATGCCACCGCGATCTTGGTCCGCTCGCCCGCCTCGCGCGCGCAAGCTTTGATAACGACGGTGTTGTCGTAGATTTCCGGAACTTCTTGCTCGAATAGCCGCTTCACAAATTCGCAATCGGCGCGCGATAGGATCACGCCCGCGTTTTTGCCCGCGCGTTCGACGGTTTTAATCACACACCGCACGCGGTCGCCGATCTGGAAGTTCTCCAACCGCGACTGCTCCCGCCGCGGCAGCCGTCCTTCCGACTTCGACGACATGTCGCAGATCATATCGCCCATCTCACTGCGCTTGATCGTGCATGTCACCAACTCGCCGACGCGGTTGTGGAACTCGTTGAAGATCGTGTCGCGTTCCGCTTCACGGACCTTCTGCATGATGACCTGCTTGGCGGTCTGTGCGGAAATGCGGCCGAGGGCTTCGGTCTTCTTGGGGAACCGGATCTGTCCGCCGACTTCGGCGTTGCGGTCGAATTCGAGCGCCTCGGCGACAGTCATCTCCTTCACCGGATCGGTCACGGTCTCGACAATGTTCTTCACCGCGAAGATGTTGATCGCGCCGGTCTTCGGATCGAAGTCGGCGGCCAGTTCTTCGTTGCCCTTGAACTGCTTGCGCGCCGCCGCCAGCATGGCGTCTTTCACCGCGTCGATGATGATCCGTGGATCGATGCCCTTTTCTTTGCTCAGGATTTCGATCGATTGATAGATGGTTCCCACGTCGTTTCTACTCCTATAGTCCGGTGGCTTACCACTCGAACTTCAAATTCGCTTTCTTGATCTTGTCGAGCGGGATCGCGGCCCGCTTGCCTTTGGCCGTCTCGACGGTTGCGGCGTTGTCCTTAAATTCGATCAGCGTGCCATCCCATGAAGGCGTGCCATCGACCGGTTCCTTGCAGACGATCTTTACCCGCTTGCCCGCGAAACGCTCGAAATCGCGCGGCTGGCTCAACTTCCGCTCCACGCCGGGCGAGCTGACTTCCAGCGTGTACTCGCCGCCGGGAATGGTTTCTTCGACATCGAGGATCGTGCCGACCTGGGTCGAAACGTTTTCGCAATCGGCCAGCGTAACGCCGCCTTCTTTGTCGATATAGATGCGCAAGACCCGGTGCTTGCCGCCGCCGAGAAATTCGACGTCGACAACTTCCATGTCCTCCGACCGGGCGACCCGTTCGGCGACAGCCCAGATTTTTTCGATGAGATCCTGGCGCATGATGTCTGCCGTTGGACAAATAAAAAAGTGGGCTCTCGCCCACTTCGTTGGTTCGTCCGTAGATTTTATTGTACACAGCGTGGCGGGGAGTGCAAGGGGGGTGGCTTCTACAAACCCAGATAGCGGCCACGAGCGGCCAGCCACTTTCTTTCGGTGACTCGGCGTGGCGCATTCAATTGCAACAGTCTCACCGTCGCCTCGCCGACCGGAGTGAGAGGAACAATCTCGCCAAACTGGATTCCGAAATGTTCTTGCCAACGATCGATTCGCGGGTTGAAGAGAGGAATCAGCATTCGCCGCCCGGAATCGAAAGTGGCAATATCGCTGCCCTTCATCCAATTACAGTAGTTGCACGCATACGCCAAGTTGCCCAAGTCACTGCCGCCGAGGTGCTTCCCGCTAATGATGTGGTCGACGTGATGAGACTGAATCGCATCGTCTTCATGCAGCAGGCAATATTCACATCGAAAGTGGGCGCGCCTTGCAACCGCAAGACGTTGCGCCGCTGTAACGGGCTGAGCCACCCGTCTACGCTTCCAGCCGCTGCCGCGCCCTTGCCTTCGCCATGATCATGACGTGCTCTAGGTTCAGGTACTCTTCCATCTCTTCAACCTCCGCACGCGTAATCGTCCCGTCCTTCTTGCGTTCGATGAGTTCGGAGACCCGATCTTGCGTTTGCGCGGACGACCGGAAATTGGCGATTTGTTCCGTAGCCGCGCCCGCGCTGAGGACGTCGAGCAACTCGTCATAGGCATGTGCGACGGTCATACTATCTGATTGTCATCATAGCGCCGTTTGCAGTTCACTGCCCGCGGGCTACTTGGCAAAGCCTTCGAGCGTATAGAGGTTGTAGGTCGACGTGCGCACCATGGCGGCGAATCGCTTCCCACTGGGATGCACGGAGACCGTATCCACCGCGCTGTCGGTATCGAGGTCGATGGCCTTGCCGATTGCGCCGCTGGCGATGTCGATCGGAATAACGCGCGGCCGGGCGCCATCGACGTTTTCGAACACGTACAGCGTTCGGCCATCCGCTGTGTGACCGCAGATCTCCACCTGCCCTGGCGAAGCGATTTTCACCGGCTTGCCGCCGTCCGCCGACAGGCGGACGATGTCGTTGCCGCTCGGCGCGAAAATCGAATCGCCGATCCAGGCGGTTTCTCGAACTGTTACTGTCTCGGATTCGAAGAGAAGCACCGGTTCGGCGCCGCCCTGCGAAGATACCTTGAAAACTCTTCGGCCTTCTGCGAATGCGATCCAGCGGCTGTCGGGCGACCAGGTGACGCCAATTAGTGTCTCACGGTTGAGCAACTTTATCGGTGAGCCGCCATGCACTGAGATGGTCCAGAGGCCCCGGTCGTAGTTGTATGCGATGCGCTTGTTGTCGGGAGAAAGTCTGGCTCGAATATTCATTCCGATGTTGTCCAGCGTTAGGACAGTGCGCACATCCCCGGTCGCCGCACTCCAGGTTCGAATTGAGGCTTTCTCTCTGAAATTGTTGCTCAACGCAATCGATTGGCCATCGACACTCCACCCCGGGATCGACTGGACACCAGTCGCCGGTGCGATCATCGGTCCCGGCCTTCCGTCGGCGCCGAACTCCTGAATCCGCGATCTGGCAATTCCATTGGCAAAGACCAGCGACTTTGCTCCCGGCGCGAGCATCGCCGAAGTGATGAAGTCGGGAGACACAAAAATTGGTTCAACCGAACCCGTCTCGACATCGACTCGAACGATGCGTCCGCCTACGGCCTGCGTGATCAGCAGTGTTCGATTGTCCGGAAACCACTGGGGCCGGCGTGGCGAGCCAGAGACGTTTAGTTTACGTAACGGCCCAGTCGGCCATGCTGCGACGGAGAAAACCGACCCCGTGCCTATCCCAAGACAGACCCTCGATCCGTCCGGCGAGAAGGCGATATACCCGAACTCCCCATCGAACTCTGGAAAACCGGCCCGCTCCTTCGGCGCCGAACCGGGCGGATCGCTGACAAGAAACCTCGTCTTCCCCTCGCGAGCCTGCGCGATCACGAAGGCGTCGCTTCCCGGCAGAAGCGCCGCCGCGCGAACACCTGCGAACAAAAGCGCCGACTCTCCGCCAGCCGCCGAGACTTGGGAAATTCCTTGATTCGATTGATAGTAGATCCGCCCACCGTCGCGCGACCAGAACAGTGTGAAATGAATGTTGTTAACCGGGCGCGCGACATCCTTCGCAATCACCACCGGTTCGCCGCCATCGACAGTTCGCACCATCAGGCCGCGATTGCGCCCGGCCCCTTTCACGAACGCAATCGATTTCCCGTCGGGCGAATACGTCGGGGCGGTCAGCCAGTCGTCGTCAATCGAAAATTCCTTCACGGCCAACTGGGGGGCCGCGCCAGGCTTCGGCGCCAACAACAACCCGGCTGCTAGCGACGCCGCACACGCCATCGGCCACAACCAATTCCTCTTTGCGGGGGCTGCCGGTTTCATCGAACCAGAAGTCGTCGCCGCCAACCCCGTGCTGCGCAACGCGAACGCCAAATCCTTTATCGACTGAAACCGCTGCGCCGGTTCCTTCTCCAAGCAGTGCTGAATCACGTTGCGAAGCGGCGTATCGGGCAGATCGGCCGGCTCGTCGCGGATAATCGCCGCCAGCGTCTCCGGCACCGTCGCCTTGTGAAACGCCCGCGCGCCGCTGGCCATTTCGTAAAGCACCGCGCCGAAGCTGAAGACGTCGGAGCGGTGGTCGATCTCCTCGCCGCGCGCCTGCTCGGGCGACATGTAGCCCGCGGTTCCCATCACCGTTCCCGCGGCCGTTTCGGTTTCATTGCCGGCCGCCACCTAGCCCTTCGCCAGCCCGAAATCGAGAATCTTCGCGTGCCCGTCGCGCGTCACCATGATGTTTTCTGGCTTGATGTCGCGATGGGTGATTCCCTTGGCGTGTGCCGCCGCCAGCGCTTCGGCGATTTCGACGGCCAGGCTCTGCACCTTGCGCGGCGGCAACTGGCCCGCATCGCGCAGCGTCGTGCCGTCCACCAGCTCGGTGACCATGTAGACAACGCCGTCTTCGACGCCGATGTCGTACAACGCCACGATGCCGGCGTGATTCAAACTAGCCACCGCGCGGGCTTCCTGTTCGAATCGCGCCTTGCGCTGCGGATCGCGCGCGAAGTCGGCCGGCAGAACTTTCAGCGCGACTTCGCGGTTCAGGCGCGTGTCGCGGGCCTTGTACACCTCGCCCATGCCGCCAGCGCCCAGCGGGCCGACGACTTCAAAATGGCCGAGTTTCGCTCCGGCGGCGAGGGGCATCGATCCGATTATTATATGCGGAAGTTCCGCTACGGCAGCAGCCGAAGTATCGACGCCGCGGCCGGTGGCGACGCCAGCAGCGAAGTAGCCGACGACGCTCCAATTGTCGTCAGCTGCGCCCCGGTCCGTCTTGAAATCAGATTGTCCTGCTCGACATAGCCGAATCCCCCGAATCCTCCGAAGCCGAACCCGCTCTGCACTCGGCACACCGTTTGTCCAAATTGTGAGAAGCAGACTAAGGTGCCGCCAAGACTGCCTAGTCCAAACGCCCGCGCGCTATTCTTCAAGGGCGCGTCCGCAGCCGAAAACGCCACAATCTCCAGCCCCGGCGTTACGGCTCTCCGTGTCGGCAGCGAAATCGCAACCGGCTTCTGAAACGCAACCTGCGGCTCCATGCGAATGTCATAGGTGGCGCACCACCAAAGCGGCGGATCGCTGACCGGCAGTTGCAGGGTCTCAAACGGCACACGCGTCACCGTGATTTTGACCTCCTGATCCAGCGCCCCCTCAGGGATGAGCAGCACCACGCCCGTTTCCCCGACCGTCACCGGCGCCGCATTTCCGCTCGCGTCGATTGTCCCGCGCCGGTCGAGAGTAATCACGCCGCGATCGGCGAATCGGACCAACTTGCCTTCCGGCGCGGGCGAGACAACCTGATCTTGCGCCGGCCGTTGGAAAGCGACAACCGAATACAAACTCGCCGGCAGATCCTGTCCGGTCCCATCCGGCCGGACTCGAAAGACGAACGGCCCAAGCAGCGACCCCTTTTCCAAATCAGGTACGGCGTAGAAAATCGCGTCTTTTTGCACGCCCTCGTAAACGGCCCCGAGCGGCGCGTGGACCTGCTCGATAAACCGCGCGCCGGGCGGCAATGCAACGGCGATGTTGAGGTTGCCGAGATCGTCATTGCCGGCCGCGACGAACACGGAATAGAGCGCGCTGCCATCGCGATCGTACTGGCCGGTCGTTCGGATCACGGCTCGCGTTCCGAACTGCGCGGAGAGGGTAAACGTGGCGAAGAGGATTATCCAGAGTTGCTTCATAGTCCAAGCCTATCCGGATCCCGCAAAAAAAGTTGTCAGCAAATGGTAAGGATTGCCGGCCGCTCTGCTTTTCGATAGCAACCATGACAACTTTCTCCGCCCAACCGCGCCATAACTTGTGAAGCTGCTCGACAGCCAAAAACAAGAAAGAGAGAGAAAATCACCATGAAGACCAAGACCAACGTCAAAGCCGGTGGCATCGCCGTGCCCGACCGCCGCTAATCCCTCTACTCCCCAAGTTCACAAAGAAAGCGGCCGCATGGGCCGCTTTCGCCGTTTCATGCGATAGAATCGGTCGAACGACCCATGCCTCTCGCCCCCGGAACACGAATCGGGCACTACGAAGTCATCGCGCCGCTTGGCGCGGGCGGCATGGGCGAGGTCTACCGCGCCAGCGATACCAAACTCGGCCGGCAGGTGGCACTGAAAGTATTGCCGCCCGAACTCGCGCGCGACCCAGATCGCTACGCCCGCTTTCAGCGCGAAGCCCACGCGCTCGCCGCGCTGAATCATCCGAACATTGCGGCCATCTACGGCCTCGAAGACAACGCGCTGGTGATGGAACTCGTCGATGGCGAGACGCTGCCCACGCCGCTGCCGGTCGACAAAGCCATCGCCTACGCGCGCCAGATCGCCGACGCGCTCGAATACGCGCACGATCGCAACATCATCCACCGCGACCTGAAGCCGGCCAACATCATGATCACACGCGAGGGCGTTGTGAAGGTGCTGGATTTTGGCTTGGCGAAGGTCGCCGAACCGATCGCCGCGGCCGATCCCGCCAACTCGCCGACTCTGACGATGGGCAAGACCGAAGTCGGCGTGATCATGGGCACGGCTTCGTACATGTCGCCCGAACAGGCGGTCGGCAAGACGGTCGACAAACGCAGCGATATCTGGTCGTTCGGCGTGGTGTTGTGGGAAATGCTCACCGGGCGGATGTTGTTCGCGGGTGAGACGGTTTCGCATACGCTGGCCGATGTCTTGCGTGCGCCGATTGACCTTGACGCGGTTGCGTCGGCGCCGCTGCGAGCGCTGATCGCGCGGTGTTTGGTGCGCGAGCCGAAGGACCGCATGCGCGATATCGGCGAGGTGCGATTGGCGCTGCTGGACCCGAAAGAAGAACCAACGCACGCAAAGCCATCGTGGGTTCCATGGGCAGCTACGGCAGTTGCCATCGTCGCCGCCGGCGCCGGCTGGTGGAAGGCCACGCGCCCAATCGACAAGCCGGTCCTGCGCCTCGATCTGAACGTGCCAACCGGCAATTTGGAGCTTTCGGCGCGGTCGCCGGTTGCGATCTCCCCGGACGGGACCAAGATCGTATATGCGCGCCAGTCCCGCCTTTGGCTGCGGCAGTTGAATCAGGCCGAGGCGACGCCAATAGCGGGCGGCGAAGACGGATTTTGTCCGTTCTTCTCACCGGACAGCGCGTCGATCGGTTTCTTCGCGAACGGAAAACTCAAGAAGGCGTCGTTAACCGGCGGTGTGCCCGTGACGCTCGCCGATGCGCCAAACGGCCGTGGCGGCACTTGGGGGGAGGACGGGACGATCGTCTTTTCGCCGTACAATTTCGAAACCACTCTGCTGCGTGTTCCCGCCGCCGGTGGGGCTGCCACCCAGGTCGCGCCGCTCGATAAACAGAAGCAAGAAGTAACCCATCGCTGGCCTCAGTTCCTGCCGGGCGGGCAGTCGGTGCTGTTTGTGACCCACACCCGGTTCAACAATTTCGATGCGGCTTCGATTGACGCGATTTCCTTGGCGACCGGCCAGCGGAAGTCCGTGTTGAAGGGCTCCGGATTCGCGCGCTACATGCACCCTGGGTATCTCCTGTTCGCAAGAAGCGGGACCGTCTTCGGTGTCCGCTTCGACCCGGCCCGGTTGGAGACTGTCGGCCCGGAATTCCCCGTCCAATCCGAGGTCCAGTCCGCATCGCTCACCGGCGGAGCGCAGTTCGATATCGCCGCCAACGGCACGTTTGTCTACGCTCGCGGGTCGGACTTTTATGGGGGACTGACGCTTCAGTGGCTCGACGCCGCCGGGAATCGAACGCCGATGCTCGAAAAACCGGGGGCTTACCGAAACGTTACCTTTTCCCCGGATGGCAACCGTGTGGCGCTACAGATCGTCGACAAGAATTCGGCCGACATCTGGGCCTTCGATTGGCGCACTATTGAGTCCCGCATAATATAGCGTCACTCCGGCCAAAGAGAAGCCTGTTTCCAGAACGAAGGAATAAGGCGCTTCCTCCGCCGCATCTTGCGGAGCGACTTGCGTGCGGTTTCGCCGA